>NZ_LT838813.1:5937500-5987095 GCF_900176595.1 Aquiflexum balticum DSM 16537 | reverse complement strand
TAAAAAATCAAAATTGACTTGACTTTTTAATATATCTCAATGCTTCGGGCACTGACGTTTCTTATTTCATTTTTTGTTGAAAATTCAAATTCTACCTTACCTAATCTGACAGCACCTGAACCAACTTTATTGGTTTAAAATAATCGGTTTTGAAAGTTCTAAAGCTTATTTTTGATCAAATAAAGATAATCAAAGGAAAACATAAAGCCATTTGATCAAGATCTAAGGATTATTCAATCTCCTGCAAAAAACTAATTTAAACCCAAACATGAAAGAAAATTTATTTGATGAATTTTCCCCAGTATCAAAAGAGGAATGGATCCAACTAATTATAAAAGACCTCAAGGGTAAAGACTTCGAAAAAACAGTGATGTCCCGTACGAAAGATGATCTGAGGATTTCGCCATTTTATAATCATGATGATTCCAAGGATACTTTATGGCTCAGGGATTTCAGACATCTTGTAAATCCTCCTTCAGGAATCCCCGGGTTGCCTCCAAGAATCTGGTCGAATGTTTTTGCTAACGATGCCTCGGATGAACGACAGGGAAACAAAGAAATTCTCCTGGCTTTACAAAACGGAGCAGACGCCCTTCGCCTGGATTTATCCGGTGACGAAGATCTTGACATCTTGCTTCAAGAAGTGGAGGTGCAGTATATCCAGTTATTTGTTTGCCCTAAAGGTGACCCTGTGCTTGTTTTAAAGCAATTATTTTCTTGGGTAGAAAAAAAACAGATTGATCCAAATCACCTGAATGGAGGGATTCTATGGGATGGTTTTACAAGGGTATTGATTAAAAAATCCGATAAGAATAAGGTGATTCAACAGGCCGTAATTTTGATGGATCAAGCTTCAGGTTTCCCTAATTTCAAAACCTTGGCCATTGATTCTTCCCATTACCACAATTCCGGTGCAAGTACTGTTCAGGAGCTTTCTTATGCCTTGGCTGGATTTATTGAACTTATGGATGGGTTGACATCAGCAGGTTTGCCTCCTGAAGAAATTATCGGCAAAACCATGATTTGGACAGCTATTGGTTCCGACTATTTTTTGGAGATAGCCAAAGTCAAAAGCATCAGGATTTTGTTTCATCAGCTGGTAGGACTGTATGGATCGGGACTTGCTTTGGTTGATATCTTTATTTATTCAGAAACCAGTTTATGGACAAAGACCAATATGGACATCCATTCCAATATGATTCGGAATACTGTTGAATCCATGGCTGCAGTTTTAGGAGGCTGTAATGCGCTACAGGTCATCCCTCATGATGTTGTCTCTGTTGGAGGAAACTCATTTTCCAAAAGAATGGCCTGCAATATTTCCAATATTATTAAAGACGAGTGCTATTTGGACAAAGTACTGGATCCCGTAGCAGGAAGTTACTTTCTGGAGAACATGATCAACCAACTTTTTGATGCTGTCCAAAGCCAATTGGAACAGATTGAAAGTCAAGGAGGCTGGTGGAATCTTTATGAGAGTTGTGAAATCCAGAAACAAGTAAAAGAAAAAAGGGCCCAATCTATGAATTCAATCCTCAGCAAAGAGAAAATCAAAATCGGAGTAAATAAGTACTTGATCAATGATGAAATGAGTAGGGAAAAGATAACGGAGCCTATTGAAAAGGAAAATTTTCAATTGTTGCCAACTAGGGAAAGTATGTCTGTAGAAAACCTAAAAAATCATGAGGCCTGATCTGAGGAAACTCAAAAATAAAAACAGTTCCTTTTCAAAAGGAGCTGTTGAGGAGACTGTTTGGGAAACTGCCGAGAAAATAGCAGTTCCATCTATTATTGATGAGGAAATGTATGGAAGAATCAAACATGTCGGATTTGGGGCCGGTTTACCGCCTTATTTGAGAGGACCTTACAGCACCATGTATATCCTTAGGCCATGGACAATCCGACAATATGCGGGTTTTTCCACAGCTGAAGATTCCAATGCATTTTACAGGAGAAACCTTGCCGCAGGACAAAAAGGGCTTTCAGTAGCTTTTGATTTGGCGACACATAGGGGTTATGATTCTGATCACCCCAGGGTGGTCGGGGATGTTGGAAAGGCAGGGGTTGCCATCGATTCGGTTTTGGATATGAAGATTTTATTTGATGAAATTCCTTTGGACCAAATGTCTGTATCCATGACCATGAATGGGGCAGTGATCCCGATTTTGGCATTCTATATAATAGCAGCCGAGGAGCAGGGAGTCAAGCAGGAGCAACTGAGCGGGACAATACAAAATGATATCTTAAAGGAATTTATGGTAAGAAATACCTATATCTACCCGCCCAAACCTTCCATGAGAATCATTTCAGATATTTTTGAATATACTTCCAGGTATATGCCCAAATTCAATTCCATTTCAATTTCGGGCTACCATATGCAGGAGGCAGGAGCTACTGCCGAATTGGAACTTGCCTACACTCTTGCTGATGGTCTGGAATATTTGAGAACAGGAATTGCTGCCGGATTGGATATAGATGATTTTGCACCCAGATTGTCCTTCTTTTGGGCAATTGGAATGAATCACTTTATGGAAATTGCAAAAATGAGAGCTGGAAGAATTCTATGGGCGAAGATTGTCAATCAGTTTAATCCCAAAGATTCCAGATCTTTGACCCTGAGAACCCATTGTCAAACCTCGGGCTGGTCCCTGACTGCTCAGGATGTCTTTAATAATGTGGCCAGAACAACTACCGAAGCAATGGCTGCAGTATTAGGACATACCCAATCCCTTCATACAAACTCTTTTGATGAAGCAATAGCCTTGCCCACGGATTTTTCTGCACGAATAGCCAGAAATACCCAACTCTACCTTATGGAGGAAACGGATATCACCAAAGTTGTAGACCCTTGGGGAGGATCACATTATGTAGAATATCTAACCGACCAATTGGTAGAAAAAGCCTGGGATTTGATTCAGGAAGTAGAGGAATTGGGTGGAATGGTGAAAGCCATAGAAGCCGGGATTCCCAAAATGCGAATCGAAGAAGCTGCTGCAAGAAAGCAGGCCAGGATTGACAGTGGCAAAGATGTGATAGTCGGGGTAAACAGGTACCAGACAGATGAAGACTCTGAATTTGATATTTTGGAAGTGGATAATAATTCAGTTAGGCTATCACAGATTGATAAATTGAAGCAATTGAAGGCTGATAGGGACCATGAAGCTGTATTCCAAGCATTGGATTCCATCACTGAAGCCTGCCGGTCTGGAAAAGGCAACTTGTTGGCCCTGTCTGTGGAGGCAGCCCGAAAAAGAGCTACCTTAGGGGAAATTTCTGATGCTATGGAGAAAGAATTTGGGAGACACAAAGCTACAGTAAAATCGATATCGGGGGTATATTCCAGAGAAGCCCAAGATGATGTCAATTTTATGGAAGCCAAGAGACTTGCTGATAAATTTGCAAAACTAGAAGGAAGAAGACCCAGAATAATGGTGGCCAAAATGGGGCAGGATGGTCACGATAGGGGAGCAAAAGTGATAGCTACAGGCTTTGCTGATTTAGGTTTTGATGTTGATATCGGCCCTTTGTTCCAGACACCCGAAGAAGTAGCCATGCAGGCCATTGAAAACGATGTTCACATAGTAGGGGCCTCATCTTTGGCAGCAGGGCATAAAACGTTGGTGCCCGCATTGATCGCCGAACTTAAAAAGCTCGGAAGAGAAGATATTATGGTAATTGCCGGAGGGGTAATTCCTCCTAAAGATTATCAATTTCTTTATGATTCCGGAGTAGCTGCAGTTTTTGGTCCAGGGACTGTACTGCCAAAGGCTGCGATAGAGATTTTGCAAAAATTGACAGGAAGTCTGACTTAATCCATTTTTGAAAAGGAAATATGAAATCGATCACGCTTATTTTTGACCAAAACAGGGAAGAAGAAGTTGATGATCTGATTTTGCCACTTTTTGAGAACAACATAAAAATCAAGATTGCCTATAAAGACTTTAGGAATTTTAAGTTTACAGAGACTGATTTTTTGGTTTGTTATTTGTCTGATGAACAGCTTCGTGAATTTCTGGATGAAATTATAGAAAACCATTGGAAGATCGGTTTTCTACCACATCCTGAAATGAAAGAAGGGAGACAGGGCTTTGGGATTTCTTCCAATCTTGAGGCGGCTGTAGAAAATATCCTTCAGACTGAAGAAGTTTTAGAAGTAGATGTGCTTATGGCCAACGGAAAGCCTGTATTAAACAAACTAATCATTGGCAATACTTTTAGTTTGATGTACGGCTCGGGGGTAAAAACAGGTTTTTTTGCCAAATTATACGGCAGAATGAGGAATTTTTTTCGCTCATTCAGAAAGGTAAAACTGCATCCCTATACCATTTGTTGGAGTACTGGTTCAGAAGAAGACAAAGAAAAATCCATAGAAACAGCGGCCTTGGGCATGGTGATCGTGCAGCATGGCAAAAGTTCTATTTTGTCCCGGCGGATCATTGAGGACTCCAGTCCAAATGATGGTTTGATGCATTGTTTGGTCTTGGCACCCAAAAGTGTCTGGGAAATCATCAAATTCGGTTTTTACAGTATTTTTAAGTCAAAATCCCGAAGTACACTACCAGAATATGTTGCCCACATCAAAACAGATAAAATCAGAATCAGTAGTGAGAAATCCGTGAATTTTGCCGTGGATGAGATTTTGTTGAGTGCAAAAGAGATCGAACTTGAATCCCTTCCCAAAGCCTTGGGAATTGTTCCCGGGAGTTTGTTGGAAACCAAAAAGGAGGTTGAAAAGAAAAGGGTCTTTAAAGTGCAGAATCTTCCAAGTGGGGAGTTAAAGAGTGAGCTTTTGAACCGCTATCTGCCATTAACCAATCATGCCACAACGGAGGAATTCAAATGGCTTTTCACTGCTTTGAGGGAAAACTCCCAGGTCAGTCAAAGTTATCTGGTCTTAATGTCCATTTCTACTGTTATTGCCACTTTTGGACTTTTCGGGAATTCCTCCCCTGTTATTATCGGAGCTATGATTTTGGCGCCATTGATGTCCCCAATCATATCTCTTTCAATGGGAGTCTTGAGACAGGAAGAAAAATTGATCAAGGAAAGTCTGAAAACCATTGCATTTGGCTTGGCCATCAGTTATGTTTTTGCCATTTTGATCACGTGGTTGACACCACTTAATTCTGCTAATAGCGAGATACTTGCCCGAATTCGACCAAACCTTCTGGATTTGGGAATAGCGGCAGCTTCCGGTGTTGCCGGAGCCTACGCCCATGCCAAAAAAGAAATTGCAAAGACTTTGGCAGGGGTAGCTATAGCAGTTGCATTGGTCCCGCCATTGGCTGTATCAGGAATTGGACTTGGTTGGGGCGATTGGTCGATATTCTGGGGAGCTTTGCTTTTGTTGGGGACCAATCTTGCAGGAATGGTATTGGCTGCCGCAATGACCTTCTTATTACTTGGTTTCAGTCCTTTCAGGTTAGCCAGAAAAGGCTTGTTGATTTCTTTGTTTTTTGTTGCCCTAATAAGCGCTCCATTGGGATTTGGATTTTCCAAGATGGTGAAAGAAAATAAAATCATTCAGCGATTAAGCGAAGCAGAAATTCCCCAAGGAAAATTCCGCAATGTGAGGGTGATCAGAATAAAGCCCATGCGGATATCACTTACTATTATTTCTGAAAAACCTCTTGACTTTGAAGAACTGAATGAGGTCAAAAATGAAATAATAGATATTGTAGGGCAGGAAGTTGAGCTGGAAATTTCTGTAGGTATAGTACTCTAATCCCAGTAAATATTTAATTTGGTTTCGATAAAAATAAATTGCTATGGTATTAGCCGCAGACTTGGATTTTTCGTTGCCCTGGAGCAATCCTGTTCTAATTTTTGCCAGTATCCTTTTATCATCCTTTTTGCTCCGATTCTCCTAAACAGGATTAAAATTCCTCAGCTTATCGGTTTGATCATTGGGGGACGATAATTGGTCCAAATGGACTTGATTTTTTGGAGAGAGACAGTAGTGTTGTGTTGTTTGGGACTGTAAGTTTGCTTCTATCATGTTCTTGACTGGTCTTGAGATCGATATGCGTGATTTCAAAAAGGACAGGAATAAAAGTATTTTTTAGTATTAATTATCTTCGCCTCTGAGTTTGATAATTGCGCCCTCCAAAATGGAACTGATTCGAACTTGGCAAGCCAATCTACTAGTAGGAAAATACTCCGGTAGGTTTTCTAACTGATCCAATTCAGCATCCGAGGCTGTACCTAGTTCATCCTCTCCTTCCAAAACCTCGACATGACAGGTAGCACAAAGCGCCATCCCACCGCAAGTAGCCAATATCGGATATTCATATGCTTTCAATATTTCCATTAGGCTCAGTCCCATATCATCGGGAGCTTCAATTTCCTTTCGGGTGCCTTCGTGATCTTCTACAGTGAATTTTACCATGAGCAAAAATAGAATTAAAATGAATTAACACCGTTAACTGTAGTGTATTTAAAACTTAATTTTTGATCAGGATAGACATATTTGAAAGCCGAATGCATCATAATGGCCGCCTCATGAAATCCGCAAAGAATGAGTTTTAATTTTCCTGGGTAAGTATTGATATCACCGATGGCAAAAATCCTTTCAACTCCTGTAGAATAATCTCTAGTATCTACTTCAATGGCATTCTTATCAATATTCAATCCCCAATCCGCAATTGGACCCAATTTGGGACTCAATCCGAAAAGTGGAATGAGATAATCTGTATCAATGGTTATCTCTTCTTTACTTTTTCCTTCAAGGGTAACACTTTTTAACTTCCCGTTGCCTCCAAGTTCTTTGAGGTTAGCAGAAAGGATCAAATCAATTTTGCCATTATTGGCCAGATCATAAACTTTGGCCGCAGAATCCGGTGCACCTCGGAATGTTTCGTTTCTATGGACTAAAGTAACTCTTTCAGCTACATCGGAAAGATAAATCGCCCAATCCAAAGCAGAATCACCCCCTCCAGCTAAAATCACTTTTTTGTTTCTGAAAGTTTCAGGATTTTTCACCATGTAAGTTACGCCGTTACCTTCAAAGTGATCCAGGTTTTCCAAAACCGGCTTTCTCGGTTCAAAAACCCCCAAACCCCCTGCGATTACAATGACTTGTGCATGTACTTTAGTTTTGTCATTTGTAGTCACTATATAAGATCCATCGGTTTGCTTCGAAAGATGATCCACTCTTTCTCCCAAAGAAAATGTGGGTTTGAAAGGTTTGATCTGTTTCATCAGATTGTCTACCAATTCCTGTGCTTTTATTTCAGGATAGCCAGGAATATCATAGATGGGTTTTTGCGGATAAATCTCGGATAACTGCCCACCTACCTGAGGAAGGTAATCGATAAGATGACATCTCATTTTTAACAATCCAGCTTCAAAAACCGCAAATAAACCCACAGGTCCTGCTCCAATGATACAAATGTCTGTAGTAATCATGATGTGAATATTTATTGTTTAACCGATGATAGGTTCAAATGTTCGTACAAATATAATTAGTATAGCAACTATTTTTATTATTCAGCAACAAATCTATTCAAGATTGTTGTAAATGGTGTTCAAAATCCTTTTGAATTCTTCAAAATCTGATTTATCAAGATTTTCCCAGGCCTTCTCCCGGATAGAAGCAATCTGTGGTTTTAGTTCCTCTACTTTGGACTTCCCTTCATTGGTCAACAGCAATTGAAAACTCCTTCTGTCCAGAGGATGGGGTACTCTTTGTACAAATCCTTTTTTGACCAATATGTCAATGATTCTGGTAAGGGTAGGTTGATCTTTAAATACCATTTGGGCTAATTCTGTTTGACTCAAAAGGTCATTTTCGGAAAGATTTTTCAAAATAAGCCATTGATCTACAGTAATGTCAAAGTCTCCAAGCTTAAACTTTTGTTGGGCGTACTGTTTCACGCGTCTTGCAGTTCGGTCAAGAAGGAATGAGTATTTACTGAATTGTTCTTGTGTCATACCAATAATTAGCATGACAAATATAAGAATGAATTGAAGATAAAAACAATTACCTACAAAAATTATAGGCTAAATAGATTTTAATTGGAGCTTAAACCTTCCTTTCTATAGACCAGATTACCTTCCGGGTCCCATTCGGCCCGTATATAAGGTCTGAAATCTTTACTGAAGGGTATCTCTTGATACTGAATTTCTCTTTTGCGGATGATTTTGTTGTTTTTTGTATTCCAGTATTCAGTCCATAGTCCCACCTTTTCACCAAAGTGGTACTCTCCGGTTACGGCAACCTGTCCCGTTTCATGAAAATGGAAAAAATTTCCCTCCATCAATTCATATTCAATAGGTGTCAATTTTTCAATCTTCCTTTCTTCCCGATTATAATAGGTCACTTTTGAGTCTTTTGGCCAACCTTCAGAATAGTGCAGTTTATCCAGAAGGATGGATTTGTTGTCAAATGTCAACCATGTTCCGTGTTTGGTGCCAAAGAAAAAATTGCCCTTTTCTAGAACCACCTCATCGATTTCCTTAGAATATGGGCCATGTAACAAAAAACCTCTGGAAGGATCGAATTCTTTTGTTCTGATTATTTTATCTCTTGCATCATACCAATGAATATCTCTGATATAGGGATCAGATTCTCTGTTTTGCGTAGTATAATTGAAAATTTGATATTGTGTCTGATCCCTTACGGTTTGTTTGGTGTATCCTTTTTTAGTCCGCTCGCCATAATAGATATTCTTTTTTATTTTTTTCTTCTCTGCTTTTTTCTTGTCAGATTTTGAATGATCATCAAAAAGAAGAATTGGGGCTGTAGTGGGCAACAGATTATCAGGCATCACCCCTGTTGAATCCGGATCGGCCATTTCAGCTTTTTTATCTTTTTGAGGAAAAACAGCATGAGACACCGTCATCAAAAATAAAAGAAGAAGATTTTTTGAATTCATAATTAGATTAACGAGTCAATCAGCTCAATATTTTACACCAAAAATATAGATTACAAATCAATTCATCAGCTAATTGTAGAATTAATCGCAGTAATCCGTATTTTTGGCGGTATTTAAAAAACAACCATAATAATGAATTCTATTCTATCAGACAGGATTATTCAAATGGAGGAATCCGCTACCTTGGCAATGGCAAAAAAGGCCAGAGAGCTGAAATCGCAAGGTATTGATATCATAAGCTTAAGCTTGGGCGAGCCCGATTTCAAGACACCAAAGCATATTCAGGAAGCGGCCAAGGACGCAATCGATGAAGGAAAGTATTTTTCTTATTCTCCCGTTGCAGGTTATCAGGATTTAAGGGAAGCCATAGCAAAAAAACTCAGAGCAGAAAATCATATCGCTGAGGCTAAGGCGGAGAATATTGTAGTTTCCACTGGTGCAAAACATTCCATTGCGAATGTATTCATGTGTTTGCTTAATGAAGGAGACGAGGTGGTCATATTTTCACCCTATTGGGTCAGTTATGCTGAGATTATCAAATTGGCCGGCGGTGTACCCATATTGATCGAAGGTAACCTTGAGAATAATTTTAAGGCGACAGCCACACAGTTGGAAAATGCGCTTACAGATAAAACAAAAGCAATTATTTATTCTTCTCCCTGTAATCCTACTGGATCGGTTTTCAGCAAAGAGGAATTGGAAGCGATAGCCGCTGTTGTAAAAAAGAGAGAAAATTTATTTGTGATTGCCGATGAAATATATGAATTGATCAATTTCACAGGTAAACATGCCAGCATAGCTTCTTTTCCCGAAATGTTTGAAAGAACCATAACCGTCAACGGATTTTCTAAAGGATATGCCATGACAGGATGGAGAGTAGGCTACATCTGCGCACCGGTATTTATGGCCAAAGCCTGTGAAAAAATGCAGGGACAATTTACTTCAGGTGGGACGGGTATTGCTCAAAGAGCAGCTTTGGCAGCAATTGAAGGAGATCAATCCCCTTCCAAAAAAATGGAAGATGCCTACCTTAAAAGAAGGGACTTGGTTTTGGGATTATTAAGAGACATCCCTGGGATCAAAACCCATGTTCCAGAAGGTGCATTCTATTTCTTTCCTGATGTCACTGCATTCTTTGGAAAATCTTCCGATGGCTACCTTGTCAATGATGCTGATGATATCTGTTTGTACCTTTTGGAAAAAGCGAATGTGTCCTTGGTAACAGGAGCGGCTTTTGGCGCGCCTAATTGTGTTAGATTGTCCTATGCTGCTTCAGAGGAGGACTTGGTAGAAGCATTGAAAAGAATGAAACAAGCTTTGAGCAAATTGAAATAATTAATCTATTTTTAAAAGTACCTGTGGCACTTTGTCACGGGTACTTTTTTTTAACAGCTCTTGATAGTTCGGAGTATTCCAAAATTTCAGGTTGTTTTTTTGATGGTAGTCTATCCTTCCGGTGAATAAAATGGCCAGTCCAAGGCTCCGTTTGTGATAAATTGTTAAAAAATCTGATTTTAACCGTTAAATAATTTCCAAATTTTGGGTTTTTTGAGTATTATTTTTTGATAGTTGTATTTAATAATATTGAGATTATAATGCTTAAAAATTAAATTTTTTCAAGAAAAAATTGTTTTATGAGCAAGTATAATTAAAACTTTAAAATACAATTATTAGTTTAGTTTGACTTGGAAACTGTCCTGAGATGTTAAATCTATTCGAAGAAATAATTAATTGTTTTTCAATATTTTAACCAGACAAATTAGTCTGAATATGGAAACTAACTTTAGTTATTTTTTATTTTAATGAAGAAATAAGAACCAATTTACAGTATTTTTTAGTTGGTATAATTGCTTGATTTAAAGAGTTTAAAAAAATCGATTATAAATTTTTTGGTATTTTATCTAAAAATACCGTGAACAGGGTATTGCTATTTTAATTTAAAGTTTATTATATTTGTCTCGGGTGATTAAGCAACTTTTTCTGCTAAAGACTTTTGAAAATTAAAAATGAATGGAGATTATTTAGATAATAATTTTTACTGATCTCCATTCAATATAAAATTAATCCGCACTTGTTGCGGATTTTTTTTGTTATTAGATCGATATATTTGTGAATTAAAAAATTCCAGAAATTTTGAAAGCATCCTTACCAAAAATCTTTATTTTTTTTATAGGAATTTTTTCTGGCATTTTTTATAATGTCCAGGCCCAAGAGGACACCACTTATTATGTCAACTATAAAAAATTACTTACAACTCGAACATATGTTTCAAGAAAATACACTTCATTATTTATCAGAGGGATAGACGATGATTCCAGAATAATTCTTGAACCCACTTCGACACTGAACTTGGGCATTGGGGCTACCTATAATGATTTCACATTAAACCTTGCCTACGGTTTTGACTTTATGAATTCCAATCGGACCCAGGTAGATACACGGTATTTGGATTTGCAGGCCCATATTTACCCTAAAAATTGGGTGATTGATCTTTTTGGGCAGTTTTATGATGGTTTTTTCCTTCGCGATTATATAGGACCTTTACCGGATATTCCTCCTGATCTGGCATTTCCAGACTTGGAGGTAAGAAAATTTGGGGCAAATGTCCAATATTTGTTCAATGGGGATAAACTGTCCTTGAAAGCTGCATTTCTTCAAAGTGCCTGGCAAAAAAAATCGGCAGGTAGCTTCGTGACAGGATTCGAATTTTATTTTGGAAGGGCCAATGACGAAAGTAATATTGTTGCAGAATTTATCCCTGATCCAATCGAATTCAAAAAAATGAATTTTATAGAATTTGGGCCAAATGTTGGTTATGTCCATACTTTTGTGATTGCAAAGCATTTTTTTATTACGGGTATGGTTTCAGGAAATATCGGTTTGGGAAATACAACTATTTCCTCTGATACCGATAAAGAAGGAAATTGGGGAGTAAACTCCAATTATTTTTTAAGAGGATTTGCTGGATATAATGGGCCCAAATGGTCCATCAATGCCAATTATGTGCACAATAATGTGCGGATAAGGGAGGCGAGGAGTTTTTCTACTGATTTTCAGACAGGGAATTATCGAATTAATTTTGTCTACCGTTTTGATGTTGGACCCAAATTGAAGCCCTATCTGGATTATATTGATATTGACAGATATTTGCCTGAAAAGTTTAAACAGAAAAACGATAATTGAACATCTGCCTGAGGATTTTTCTTTAGTTTTGCCTTTGATCAATAAGCTTAAAACCAAAATAACATGTCAGATTCATTCGGCGTCAAGTCCGCCCTACAAAAACTAGGAGTACAAACCGAAAACTTAGGAACTTCTACTGGAAACAACTGGATAGATTCAGGTATGGAATATATCAGTTCTTTTTCACCTGCAGATGGAGAATTGATAGGAAAGGTCCAGGTCACAAACAGGGAAAGTTATGATGCAGTTGTCTCCAAAGCCCAAGAAGCTTATAAAACGTGGAGGAATATGCCTGCACCGCAGCGAGGGGAAATCGTCAGGCAAATAGGAAATGCACTACGTGAGGTTAAACCTGAGTTGGGGAAATTGGTTTCCTATGAAATGGGCAAATCTTATCAGGAAGGACTTGGCGAAGTCCAGGAAATGATCGATATATGTGATTTTGCGGTAGGATTATCACGTCAGTTATATGGACTTACCATGCATTCAGAGCGTCCCGGACACAGAATGTATGAACAATGGCATCCATTGGGAATTGTAGGGATCGTTTCAGCATTTAATTTTCCTGTTGCTGTTTGGTCATGGAACAGTATGATCGCATGGGTTTGCGGAGATGTTTGCATCTGGAAACCTTCAGAAAAAGCACCCTTGTCCGGGATCGCTTGTCAACAAATTACGGCCAGAGTTTTCAAAGAAAATGGATTGCCGGAAGGAATATCTTCTTTGATTGTTGGAGATTATAAGGTTGGGAAATTTATGACCGAAGACAGAAGGGTCCCTTTGATTTCGGCAACAGGTTCCACCCGGATGGGTAAAATCGTAGGTCAGGCTGTGGCTGCAAGACTAGGAAGGTCATTGTTGGAATTAGGAGGGAACAACGCCATCATCATTACAGAAAATGCAGACATCGAAATTGCCATCAGAGGAGCCTTGTTTGGTGCTGTAGGTACGGCAGGTCAAAGATGTACTTCCACAAGAAGGTTGATCATACATGAGTCAATTTATGAGTCCATAAAAGAGAGATTGGCTGCTGCATATTCCAAATTGGTAATTGGAAACCCATTGAACGAGAAAAATCATGTGGGGCCATTGATCGATAAAATGGCCGTGGAAATGTATCAAAAGGCGATTGAGAAAGTAAAGATAGAGGGGGGTAAGGAAGTTGTTGCAGGAGGAGTGTTTTCAGGTGATGGGTATGAATCGGGATGTTATGTCAAACCATGCATCATTGAGGCGGAAAACCATTTTAAGATGGTACAGGAAGAAACTTTTGCTCCTATTCTATATATCATGAAATATAAAACTTTAGATGAGGCGATTGCTATGCATAATGGTGTTCCGCAGGGATTGTCTTCAGCCATCATGACTTTGAATATGAGAGAAGCCGAAGCATTTTTGTCAGTATCGGGTTCTGATTGTGGTATTGCTAATGTCAATATCGGAACATCAGGTGCGGAGATAGGCGGAGCATTTGGCGGCGAAAAAGAAACAGGAGGTGGTCGGGAGTCAGGTTCAGATTCCTGGAAAGCCTATATGCGCCGTCAAACCAATACCATCAATTACAGTACAAATTTACCTTTGGCGCAGGGGATCAAGTTTGATATTTGAAACCCCAGTTTCAAAATAAAAAAGCCCAGTGAAAATTTCTCTACTGGGCTTTTTTATTTTTAATTGTGGGAGTTGAGGGATTCGAACCCCCGACCCTCTGCTTGTAAGGCAGATGCTCTGAACCAACTGAGCTAAACTCCCAAAATGTTACTATCCTCTATCGCTACAATTCCAACCCCCGACGCTTCCGATTAAGATCGGTATGCTCTGAACCATCCCGATAATGAAGAAATAAATAATTGTGGGAGTTGAGGGATTCGAACCCCCGACCCTCTGCTTGTAAGGCAGATGCTCTGAACCAGCTGAGCTAAACTCCCGAAATGTTACTATCCTCTATCTCTACAATTCGAACCCCCGACCCTTCCGATTAAGATCGGAATGCTCTGAACCATCCCGATAGCTATCGGGATAAACTCCCAAAATAAAAACCGTTCTCTTTCAGAACGGAGTGCAAATGTAAAATTAAATTTATATGATGACAAAAAAAGAATTCTATTTTTCTGATTTCTTTACTAAACCACTGATATTGAATTATTAAAAATTAATTGTCTTAATCGATGTTCACCATAAACCCTGCCTTAAACCACCTGCCTGGCATCTGCACAAACCCTGCTTCGATATAATCTGCATTGGTTATATTGGAGACTTCTACAAATAGTCCGAATTTTTTTAAGCGATTGTAGTCCAATCTTGCATCCAACAGAAAATAAGGTTCCAATGCAACTCTTTCCAAATACCTGCCTTTAATTGTCAATTCAGCTTTCTTGAAGAATTCTGCATTTATTCCTCCTATAAATTGATTTCTAAGTGAGTTTAAAGCAAATCTGGATTCCACACCCTCGGGTTGTATCAGGTCTGCATTGATAAAATTATAGCTGAACGAAAAATCCTTAATCTTTAGATTTTCAGAGCCCAAGTTTACCAAATATTGGATGGATGATTCCAATCCATTGAAGGTAACCTGACTGATATTTCCGGGAGTCCATTGGTTGGGATTCGGTTGTACTGTACTTGGGGCACGGGTATAATCGATCAGATTTTCAGTAAATCGATAGAAATAAACAAGTTCAGCCCTCAATCTTGATTTGTTCAGTTTCCAGCCTACCTCGAAGTTTCTTGCTTCCTCAGGCAGAAGATTTGGATTACTGGTATTACTGGCATCCTGATAAAATAATTCAGTGTAAGAAGGGATCCTGAAACTGTTCCCAATATTACTATACAGCCTGGAAGTTTCATTGATTTGGAACCCAATTTCTGCACCCGGGAAATGCCTCCAGCCAAATTGACTGTAATAATTGGAGTAAACGCCTGCCCTTAAATCAAATTTGTCAAGGAATTCAATCCTATGTTCTGCAAAAATGCCAAGAAAACTTCTGCTATGGTTTCCCAGGTTGCTGCTGTCAATTATTTCTTCCCTGCCTTCAAGTCCAAAACCCGTAACGCCATACTTGGAAGTGTAAGTGCTGTTAAATTCCAGTGCCAATACATCTGAAGTGTGGAAATTTGTGAAAAACTCAGGTTCATTTCTTCTTAATCTAAATTCATCCACATTTCTCCGCCAATAGGCTCTGGTCTGAAAATACAGATTATTGTTTCTATAGGTATGGCTGAGTGCAGAAAGGTAGGTCTGAATGGCCTCCCATTGATCTGGGAATCGGTCTGTGTAAAATCCATTCGCACCAAATTCCCGGTCTGTAAAACCAAACATGGCATTCAGTTCATTTTTCTCATTTATTTCATAGCCTGACTCATAAAAAATATTGGTGACTTCAAAGTCGGAGTTGTACCAATGACCGTCAGAAGCGTCATGCGAAACCGAAAGGGTCTGTTTGTAATTTCCAATGGGCAGAGAGGAAATGATATGTCCTCCTCGCATTCCAAAATCACCGCCGAATCCCTGTATTTGAAGACTTTTAGTATCGGGAAGCGTAGTGATTATATTGATGGCACCTGCAAAAGCATTCTGTCCAAAAATCCGCGAGCCGGGCCCTTTGAGTACCTCTATCCGTTGGATTCCCTGTAAAGGAACAGGGATATTCATCATATGGTGACCAGTCTGTGGATCTGTGAGTTTGATCCCATTGATCAGCATCAATGTCTGCTCAAAGCTTCCTCCCCTGATTCCTATATTGGCCTGTACGCCACTGACACCCCTTTGCCTTACATCAACCCCTGGGGTAAATGCCAGTAATTCCTGAATACTTCTGGCTGGTACGGTTTCAATATCCCTTCTTTGTATGACAGTGATATTTCTTGAAATCTTGTTGAAGGGTATTCCAATTCTGTTTTCCATAATCATGATTTCCCCTAATTCCACTGTTGTGCTATCCTGAAAAGCGCAAACCAAGTTCAGCGAAAGGAAAATAAAAATTATTGTAAAGCAGATTTTCATAAATAGTTGTGGTTTTTAACTGCGCAAATTACAGATGATTAAAATCTAAATGCAAATCCCGGAAACCTGATATTAGTTTGTATAAAAAGCCATTGGAGATTGTAATGAATTTTTTCTTTAAGTACCATTCTGTATTTTAGCGCCTTAAATTATCAAAAAGCAAATCATCCATGAGAAATACATTTTATAAAATTTCCACCATTGTACTTGTTGTATTTTTTGGTTTTGAGTCCTATGCCCAGCAGGTGAAGGATAATAGAGATGCTGCATTTACGGAATTCGGTTATAGGCAAGGTTCAGCTTACAGGACTGCTTCCGGAAAACCAGGACCTTCTTACTGGCAAAATAGAGCAGATTATGTCATTGACGTGACGCTGAATGATTCTACACATATCATCAAAGGTAAAGTCAGTATTACTTACAAAAATAACAGTCCCGAGAATCTGGATTTTGTTTGGCTTTATTTGGAGCAGAACAGATTTACGGAAGAATCCAGGGGTTCGCTGACTACACCGATACAGGGAAACAGGTACAGCGGGGACTTAGACGGGGGTTATAAAATTGAAAATTTAAAAGCACAGATTTCCGGCAAAAACAAACCCATTTCCAACGATTATTTGATCAGTGATACCAGAATGCAGGTTACTTTTAATGAACCGCTCCCTGCCAATGGAGGACAAGCAGTCATTTCTATGGATTTTGAATTCAAGATTCCTGAAAAAGGTATGGACAGAATGGGACGGCTTAAAGTAAAGGATGGGACTATTTATGCTATGGCGCAATGGTATCCCCGGTTGGTGGTTTTTGATGATGTGACCGGATGGAATACAGATCCCTATCTTGGTGCAGGAGAATTTTATTTAGGTTATGGCGATTTTGAGTATAAAGTAACTGTACCTTTTGACCATATTGTAGTAGGTTCAGGGGAATTGTTGAATCCGGGACAAGTGCTCACAAAAGAGCAGCAAAACAGGATGAAAATAGCTGCTGAAAGTGATGAGCGGGTGTACATTATCAGTCCTGAAGAAGTGACTGACTATGCCAATCATAGAGTCAAACAAAGTGGTACCCAAACCTGGCATTTCAAAATCCAAAATTCCAGAGATATCGCTTTTGCTTCATCAAAAGCATTTATCTGGGATGCGGCAAGAATCAATCTTCCCAGTGGAAAAAAGGCCATGGCCCAATCTGTCTACCCTCAGGAAAGTGATGGGGAAGATGCTTGGGGCCGATCCACTGAATACAGCAAAGCCTCTGTGGAACATTATTCTGAAATGTGGTACGAATATCCGTATCCTGTAGCGGTGAATGTTGCGGCAGACATCAACGGTATGGAATATCCGGGAGTCAATTTCTGCAGCTGGAAATCAAAGGGGGAAAGTTTGTGGGGAGTGACAGACCATGAATTCGGACATAACTGGTTTCCAATGATTGTTGGAAGCAATGAAAGAAGACATGCTTGGATGGATGAAGGTTTCAATACTTTTATCAACTATTACAGTTATCTAGCTTTCAACGATGGTGAGTATACCAATGACCTGATACAGACCAGAAGGTATCTTGGTTGGCTTACCAATAAGGACCGGGAACCGATCGCCACCCATGCTGACCGTACCCAAACCAATAATCTTGGAATGGTAGCTTATATGAAACCTGCCTTAGGGCTGATAATGCTTAGGGAATATATATTGGGTCATGAAAGGTTTGACAAAGCGTTTAGATCTTATATTAAAGCGTGGGCATATAAGCATCCCCAACCAACAGATTTTTTCAATCATATGGAAAATGTATCCGGTGAAAATCTGGATTGGTTCTGGAAAGGCTGGTTTTACAGCAATGCCAATATTGACATGGCGATCAATGGTGTTTTTCCTTACGGTGCCAATTATATAGTGTCACTTTCCAATCTTGGGGAACTGCCCATGCCGGTATTATTGGAAATCACCTATGATGATGGGGAAAAAGAAAGAAGGATGCTACCTGTTGAGATTTGGTTCAAAGGCAACCAATGGAACCATCTGCTCAAAGTGGATAAAAAAGTGGTAGCAGTGGAAATTGATCCGGACAAAGTCATTACCGATACCAATGCCGGAAACGACAAATGGCCGAGCGGGGTGTATAAGGATTAAAAAGAAAAAGACTGAATCATAATTCAGTCTTTTTCTTTTTTGAATTGATTTAAATTGGATTTCGAAAAGATAAGTTAAATTTAATTCGATTATTTACTCAAGTGCTTATTCCATCATGCAATGAGTTGAGAGGATTTTATAAGTTTGTCCCCTATATCATTCAAAGCTTTTGAAATTACCTTAATTTCTTGATCAGTAAATCTAGCCTCTTTCCCGTTAACTATATTGCCGTTAAGTCTTTGGTAAAACCACTGTGGTGTTTTTCCAAAATAGGTTTTAGCTAAATAAGAGACAGACACAATCGGAAGTATTTTATCCAATTTTTCTTTTATACGAAGTTCCTCAGTATTTATGACGGTTTGCCGAGCTGCCTCCAACATAGCCTTAGAAAATGCCTCAGGATTTTCTACAGCCAAGTGCTCCATTTCAATATCGATTTTTCCAAGTTCCTCCTTGGAGGCTGTTCGAAATCGTATTTTGAGGTCATTTATTTTTTCTTCTATGGACTTCATGTTGTAAGCAATTTTTAATATTAAGTTTCTTTCAATAATTCCACCAAATCCTCAATAATCTTATTGAAGGTTTTTCTGGAATCAGGTGCGATTTTTTTATAATATCTCAGATAAAAAAGAAGGTCTTTTTCAAGTTCACGACGCTTCTTGGTTACCTTCATAATAATTTGATTGATGAAAAGTAAAAATAATAACAAATATGTTATTTAAAAAAATTGTAGGATTTGTATTTCTGAAAAGTTTTCGATTTTTATATACTTTCTTTTTAAAACCAACAATGGAACGCTGATAACGCAGATCAAGCTGATTTTACTGATTATTTATCTGCATGAATCAGTAAATCAGCTTGATCTGCATTCCATTTTATTTCATCCCATTAATCCACTCCCTGATCAGCTCAACTCCTTCTTCATGTACACTCACCCTGCCGATCTCAGGCATTGCGGCTCCGACTTTGTTGGTGGACATCCGGAAAGTCATGATGGATTCATCTGCTTTACCGGGATAAATGGCGTATTTGAAGGAACCGGCTCCAAATCCGGCTGCAACAGGGGTTTTGAATACCCCGAGTTTCAACGGGTCAGTTTCCTCATAATCCAAAAAAAGTCCGGAAGTACTCGCAGGTCCTTCAGCCCTATGGCAATGGGCACAGTTGATGTCCAGATAGGCTTTGGCACGCAATTCCAATGGTTGGGAAGCATCGTTATAATCTACCATGGCAGTATAATGATTTATATCCTGAATGTTTTCAAGAAATCCTGTTTCTGACCATTTGATCAATTGGTTTTTACTTTCCTCTCCGTAAAGAATGGGATGGTTGAGGTATTTGGCCTTGACACCGATGGGAACCATTACTTCGTTTTCGTTGTGGCAGCTTTTGCATTGGTTTTTATTGGGCACGATGTAGTTGATGACCTGTTCGTTTCCATTCAGGTCTTTCCATTTCACTTCTTTTTCCGCTCCCACTACCTTGTACGCTGCCTCAGTCTGATCGTCATTCCAGATATAAGGAAATGCTTCCCATATTCCCTGACGCTTGACCATCAGCCTTGTTTCAATGATTCTTTTCTCCCCTTCAGGATTTCTAAAATCCAAGGGGTAATAGAAATTCTTGATGATAATAGTCTGATCAGGCAATTCAAAAGAGCCTCCTATATCCTGTTTGATGGAAGCTGAAGTACCTTCAGGCATCCAGATAAACCTGGATTTAAATGCATAATCTGTAAAGAGTGAAGATGAAGGTTCATACTTGACCAGTTCCCCATTGGGGTTCAAAGCCCTTAACTGACCTTTGAAAAACCCGTATTCCGAAAGTGTTTTGAAAGGAATCTGATCAAAATCAATTGCTGCAATATTGATATCCGGGGCATCAGTATATTCGATCTGCACCTGTTCTTCCTCAGTTTTTTCCTGTTCTTTTTCCCCCGAACAGGCAACACCTGATATCAATGAAATAAATAAAATTCGGATAATGAAATATCGCTGACTGAACTTCATGCTGTTACAATTTGGCTACTCCACTTACATCTGTCTTGATTACCGTTTCGCATTGGAAAGGGGTATAGTCTTTGGATGCTTTGATGTTTTCCTCCCCTTCCCAAAGGTCAAATAGCGTGAAATGCAGTTTTTCCATGCCTGTTTCCCGGATGCAGACTTTCATTGGGTTGGTGGATATATCGTCACTGATGCTTTTATCCCAAAACCCATCATAAATAATATCCTGGGTTTTCCCTTTCCCATGGGCATTATAGACCGAAATCAATTGCCCAAACTCTTTGGTCAGGTCAGGAATTTTCCAGGTCCGTTTGTAGTCATTGTCATGCACATAAATATTGGAGGTGAAAGGAGACCAATTTGGTGCCTCAGTTGGAAAACCTGTGATGTGATAATTGGCGATGGCAATTCCTGTTGTTTTGTTTTTGTGAATCCTGTTGTTGTAAACCTCCACATCCTTTGCCGCCAAAAGTATGATTCCCGACCCGGGTGGAATCATGGTCACGGTATTGCCATTGGGTTCATCACTTAGCGGAACCGCAAAATTGACATGGTTATTGGACCTGATATCATTATTATAGATCTTAGTGCCACGGCCTTCAGCTTTTGGAAGTCCGGGCAGGTTGAATACCAAAATACCTCCGGAATTGTCCCTTGCAGTATTTCCATAGACCTCTGCATTGTCGGAATTTTCTATTTCAATCCCTGCCACATTCCCAAAGGCAAGAGAATTTCTGACGATGATATTTTCGGACTGACCTACATAAATCCCCGCATCTTTGGAATGCGAAGCAATGCATTCATCTATCATGACATTTTTGCACTGAACAGGGTAAATGGCATAGGTCCCATTTTCTGATTTATCACCATTTGTCCAAGTAACATTGATGCGTCTAAATGTGATACCATCACTATGTTGGCTTTTGATCCCGTCTCCGGGGGCATCTTCAATGCTGAGGTCTTCGATTTTTACATTGTTTCCTACCAGTTTTACTCCTTCACCGCCTGCTTTGAGTTCACGGAACGAAAGGACAGTTTCTCCCATTCCGGCCCCTTTGATGCTGATGTTATTTTTGGAATCCAGGATTAATTGAGTTTTAAAACTGTAGAATCCCGGGGGAATTTCGATAATATCCCCCTCTTCTGCGAGGATAAAAGCCTCGATAACATTTTCAATTTCCTCCTGACTGGCTTTCCTCAGCTTAGAGGAATCGAAAGTCTGTTCGTTGGAGGAATCCGAACAACTCCAAAGTATAAATAAGGATAACGAAAGTAGTCCTACAATCCGGAAAATAGTTTTGAATATCATAGTCATTGGGTTTGAATCAGATAGTATCCTGCTTTAATCAATTTGATCTGAAAGCAGATAATCCCAAATTTAAATCTTTTTGTTTTTTAAAGTCCCTTGACCCTTCCAGGGTTTTCTTCCAAAAACGACTTCCAACCCGCAGTCCTTCCTCTTGTCTGCAAGCGTCCATCGTGAAAATGATGGCATAACGCTACAGCCAAGGCATCCGTAGCATCCAAAAGCTTTGGGATTTCCTCGATTTTGAGGAGTGTTTTTATCATTTCGGCTACTTGTAATTTTGAGGAATTACCATTACCCGTTACGGACTGCTTTACCTTTTTGGGTGAATATTCAGCAATAGGGATTTCTCTTGCCAACGCAGCGGCCATCGCTACGCCTTGGGCCCGGCCCAATTTGAGCATGGACTGCACATTTTCCCCATAAAAAGGGGCCTCTAGAGCCACAGAGTCAGGATGGAATTCATCGATGAGTCCTGTAATCCTTTCGAAGATTTTTTTGAGCTTCAATTCATGGGAACTGTATTTTTTTAAGTGGATTACGCCAAACTGAATCAAACTGTATTTTTGCCCTTCAATCAATATCAGGCCATAGCCCATGACATTTGTTCCCGGATCAATGCCAAGAATTATTTTTTCCTTTGCCTCTTTTTTATCTTCTTTACCCATTAGCGCAATTTAAAAGAATTCATGGCAATATTTTATCTTTTATTTGGGATAGTTTACACAGGGCTGCTTGTTGAACTTTTATTATTGTGGCACAGGAAATATACGAATCCCTTAAAAGGGTTTGAATCTCCAATGGTAAGCCTATTGGTTTCATTTAGAAATGAAAAGGATATTCTAGGGTACTTTTTTGAATGCATTATTTCACTTTCATATAGAAATCTTGAGGTACTTTTTATAAATGACCACAGTAATGATGGAGGTAATGAAGTACTTCAGGGTTTGATTGATAACCACCCTTCCTTACCCTTTCCAGTTTATATACTGGAGAATAAAGGGATCGGAAAAAAAGCTGCAATAGATACGGGAATCGCTTCAGCCCAAGCTGACTTGATTTTTTGTACGGACGCGGACTGTAGGGTTCCTGAAAATTGGATTGAAAATAAACTGGGTCATTTTGAAAACCCAAAGGTGAAAATGGTTGGTGGTCCGGTAATGACAAGTGGCCAAAAAGGCTTTTTCCAAAAATTTCAGCAAATTGATTGGGCCAGCATATTATTGGTGACCAAGGCAGGTTTTGAAATTAATTCTCCATTGATGTGCAGCGCTGCAAATTTGGCTTATCGGAAAAGTGCTTTTTTAGCGGTAGAGGGATATCAGGGCAATGATATGATCTTGTCAGGAGATGACGAATTCCTGCTGAAGAAGTTTGTGAAAAAGTTTGGCCCTGAGTCAGTTGTGTATCAAAATCACATGGAAGATTTGGTTTATACCCAACCTCAACAGAATTGGAGAAGCCTTTTTGACCAAAGAAGCAGATGGGCGTCAAAATGGAATACTCATGGTTCTTTCAATCATTTGTTGGGATCGATTATACCTGTTTTATTTCAGTTTGTATTTCTTTCGAGTTTTCTACTCATGGTTATTGGGGCTCTGGATTTATGGGTTTTCATTTTCATTTGGATTGCCAAAGTTGGATCTGAGAGAATTGTCTTGGGCAAAGTTCTCCAACAGTACGGAATCAAGCATCATTTTTTCTGGTTTTTCTTGGTTTCTGTTTTTCATCCTTTTTATGTAATTATTATTGTTTTCAGGATTTTATTTTTTAAAAACGAATGGAAAGGAAGAAGGGTGTTTTCAAACATCTGATTTCATTTGTTCTTATGGCAAAAAAATTGAAAATTATTCAGTCATGAAGCAGAAAGAAATTGGATGTGTTCAGTTAATTATTGATAAATCAATATAAACTGTGGCATTCGATTTAAGGTGATTTGGACTAAATTAATAACTTTACATTTCATTATTGTTTATTAAATATGACTGATGAAGAGTTTGACTTGCTGGATGAACTATATTTTGTGCAGCAGTATGCTTTCCTAAAGGAAACATTGGGCTGGGAAGATGAAATCCTTTTGGTTACCTTGCAATCCCTTTATGAAAAAGGCCTGATCAAATGTCTGACTGAGCCTGACAATGAAATATTTGATAAAGTGGATCTCAATAAAAAAGGAAAAAATCTGTTTTATCTGGCCACCAAAAAGGGCCTGATGGAGCATAATGCTATTTAAAGGATATAAAATTGGCCATACAGACTGTCAAGTATCAAAAAAAAGAACTGGAGCTCAAAGCGCTCTTGGAGATTACCCAGGCGATTAATGAAAATAAATCGGCGACGGTACTTCTCAATATTTTTAAATTCACCTGTTTGGTACATTTAAATATCCGCTCGATTCTTTTGTATATGATCGATCAGGATAGATTTCAATTAAAAATCAGTCACGGAACCAAAGGCTTGGTCCCGGACCACATTCTGGAAGAAAGGGTCAGCTATAGTAAGGACTCTGAAGAATTGCATATTGAATTGGACTCGGGGTACTCATTTTCTGAGTTGGAAAGTTATCTGCCGGTTTACCATAAGGAAAGGATGCTGGCAATTCTTTTTTTGAAAAAGAAAGATGAACAGGAAGACCTTGATTTAAATTTCACACAGGCATTGACCAATATTATGGTCGTTGCATTGGAAAACAAAAGATTTGCCAAGAGACAACTGGAGCAGGAAAGGCTGAAGCGGGAAGTAGAGATAGCCTCCAATGTGCAAAGGATGCTTTTCCCTGCAATTCTTCCACAAACTGCCAAGCTAAAAGCAAAAGTAACCTATATACCACACTCCACAGTAGGGGGGGATTATTATGACCTGATCAAAAAATCAGATGATGAGGTATTTTTCTGCATTGCTGACGTATCTGGAAAAGGAATGCCGGCGGCTCTATTGATGTCGAATTTTCAGGCCGCTTTAAGGACTTTGTTGCGAAGCTCCTCTGATATGAAAATGATTGTGGAGCAATTGAATTATACCATTTATGATAATACCAAAGGAGAAAGATTCATCACATTCTTTTTGGGATACTGCAATTATAAAAAGAGGGAATTAATTTATGTGAATGCAGGTCATAACCCACCTGTTTTGTGCTGGGAAGGTGAGCAAAGGAGTGAGATGTTAGGGGCAGGCACTACGATATTGGGAGCTTTTGAACAATTGCCATTTCTGGAAATAGGAAAGCGGGAGCATCTCAAAGGTTTTTCCATTCATTTGTATACTGATGGTCTCACCGAAAGTTTTAACAACCAGGAAGAAGAATATGGAGATGAGCGTTTTCACCAATTTGTAAAAAGCCAGCTTTGTGTGGAGCCAAATAAGTTTCATAAATTGTTTTTTGAAGAATTGAAAAGTTACACCGAGGGAGTGGAACAAGGAGATGACATCACTTTATTAAGCATCAAATTCCAATAGCAATAATGATGATTCATCATGTTCCTTCTCTAATTCCAAAAATATTTCCCCAGTTTGTATGGCATTTGGATAGGAAGGAGAGTAAAATCTTTTTAACATTTGATGACGGCCCTGTTCCCGGAACAACGGATTTTGTCCTGAATGAATTGGCAAAAAGGGATATGAAAGCAACCTTTTTTATGGTAGGGGATAATATTAAAAAGCATCCGGACTTGGCCAAAGAGGTCCACTTAGCCGGTAATGCAGTAGGCAATCATACCATGCACCACCTAAACGGATTTAAAACCCCCCTTAATCAATATCTTGAGGATATTCATAACTGCCAATCCCAAATTCAGCAGACTTTGTCAGTGAGCACACTTTTGTTCAGGCCTCCTTATGGGAGAATTACCAAAAAACAATTTCATGCTATATCCCCTAATTTCAAGGTAATCATGTGGGATGTTTTGACCGGAGACTTTGATCCAAATCAAAGTGCTGAGGAATGCTTGAAAAAAGCAAAAAAACACAGTAAAAACGGTTCGGTGGTAGTGTTTCATGATCAGCAAAGGACAGCAAGCATAATCAGGAAAGTATTGTCCCAATATTTGGATTTCATCCAAGATCAAGGATTCAAAACAGCCCTGCTATGATCCTGGCTTTGATTTTGACAATCACAGTTCTTTTGATTATCCAGGATACTGCTCTTTGGATCCTTTTGAAAACCAATTTCAAACACTTTGGCAAAAGCGGGATTTTAGAATATCCCAGGGTCAGTATTTTGATTCCTAGCCGGAATGAAGAAAAAAACTTACCCGAATGCCTTGCTTCATTGAGCAAGCTGAATTACCCATTGGATAAACTACAAGTGATCTTGGGAGATGACAGAAGCATAGACAGTACCCGTGCAATTTTGGAAGCTTATGTTGATCAACATCCTGAAACCTTATTGCTTGATATCAAAGAGTGCGATACCCGGAAAATGAACGGCAAAGCAAACGCCTTGTCCCAAATGGCAAAAAAAGCCACGGGGGAAGTGCTCCTGTTTACTGATGCGGATTGTATAGTTCCGGAAAATTATGTGACAGCCATGGTTGCTGCCTGGCAAAGAACAGGTGCAGGGATTATTACGGGAATTACACATGTTTCAGGGGATGGATTTTTTGATAAAATGCAGGCCATGGATTGGTGGCTGACTTTGGGGATGGTCAAAGTGATCAGCGATGTGGGTTTTTCTGTGACTTCCATGGGTAACAATATGCTGATTTCAAAAAATGCCTATCAGTCAGTGGGTGGATTTGAAGGCATTCCGTTTTCTTTGACTGAGGACTTTGAAATTGCAAAGCATATACTGGCTAAAGGATTCACATCATTTCACTTAGTTGGAAAGGAGAATCTTATTTCTACAAAACCTCAAAAGAAAATCTCCGACCTTCTAAAACAAAGAAAACGCTGGATGGCAGGTGCTATGGATTTGCCAATATTTTGGAAATTACTTTTGGGACTACAGGTGCTTTTTTTTCCGGGCATCGTTTTTTTGCTTTTTTCCTATCCTTTAATGGGGGTTTTGTTGTGGATCTGCAAAGTGGCAATTCAAAGCCTTTTTATAACTGCTTTTGCTTCCAAAACAGCAGTGAAGATAAATCCAATTGACCTGATACTTTTTGAAATATATTATATGTTTGCCGCATGGTCCACGATAGTTTATTATTTTTGGCCTGCTCAAACTGATTGGAAGGGGAGGAGGTATTGAAGGATGAAGGGTAGAAGCGAGGAGCGAGAGGCGAGAGGCGAGATGCGAGAAACGAGAAAAGAGAAGCGAGAGTTAAGAGAGCCAAGATACAAGAGCCAAGAAACAAGAGCCAAAGCCTGTCCCGATGAATATCGGGGAAACAAGAATCAAGAAACAAAGCCTTTATCGATGAATATCGGGGAAATAAGAACCGAGATGGGAGAACCGAGAGACGAGAAGCGAGAACCGAGATTTGAGAATTTGGAGCCAAGAACGAAAGCCTGTCCCGATGAATTTCGGAGAACCAAGATGGGTGAACTGAGGGGGAGAACTGAGAGCCTGGAATCATGAGATACAGATATATGCTGTATGCATGACCGATTTAATAGCCCGGTAATTTATTGCAGGGTTCAAGATGAGAAAAAATGCCCCAAAGTGCCGTAGGCACGACCGATCTAGGACTAGCGTTAAGGTAGAATTAATCGGAGAAGCTTGATGAGATAGACAAGATGCTAGGGCAGACAACCAAAGAAAGAATAACCAAAAAAACAACTAACCCACAATAAAAATGAAATATACCGATACCCATGCCCACATCTATTCCAAAAAATATGATGATGACAGGTCAGATGTGATCAGGGTTTCGGCTGAAAATGGGGTAGAGAAAATATATATGCCCAATATTGATGTGGAATCCATCGATGCGATGCTGGAAGCGGAACTGAAATATCCGGGGGTCTGTATTCCCATGATGGGACTTCATCCCTGCGATGTAAAAAAGGACTTTGAGAAGCAGCTGTATGTAATGGAGGAGTGGATCGAAAATCGGGAATTTGCCGCTATTGGTGAAACAGGTTTGGACCTGTATTGGGACAAGACCTTTTTTGAGCAACAAAAGGAGGCTTTGAGAATTCAGATCACCTGGGCAAAGAAAAAAAAGTGGCCCATTGTCCTGCATTGCCGGGAATCTATGGATGAAACCATAGCCATCATTAAAGAAGAGAAAACCGATGACTTAAAAGGGATTTTCCACTGCTTCTCTGGTACTATTGAGCAAGCCAAACAAATCATTGAATTGGGATTTCTTTTGGGGATAGGGGGTGTTTCTACTTATAAAAATGGAGGATTGGATCAGATATTGCCTGAATTGGGCTTGGAGCATGTTGTTCTGGAAACTGATGGGCCCTACCTTGCTCCGGTACCTTATAGGGGTAAAAGAAACTCCCCTGAATATATTCCAATCATTGCTGAAAGAATAGGAGTGCTTGCAGAAAGCAGTTTGGAAAAGGTGTCCGAAATCACCCAAAGAAACACAAAAAAGATTTTTAATCATTTTAATCTATGAATTACAAAATAGTCCGGCTCAATACCGGTGCAAAAAATGATATCGCGGCATCTGTTTTAATTATTTATACAGGGGGCACACTAGGTATGGCCTATGATGCTTCCGGTGCTTTAGTCCCTTTCAATTTTGGTCAGATTTTGGAAAAAATCCCCAACCTGACCAATATGAACGTAGCTATTACAGTCATCTCCTTTCCTGAACCCATAGATTCGTCCAACGTAAACATGCAGCATTGGGTGGATATGGGCTATATTATCTATGAAAATTATGATACCTATGATGGTTTTGTAATTCTTCATGGGACGGATACGATGGCTTACTCTGCGTCCATGTTGAGTTATATGCTTAGAGGATTGAGTAAACCTGTGGTATTTACCGGGGCTCAATTACCCATTTCAGCCATGCGCTCTGATGCCCGTGAAAACTTGATGACTGCACTTGAAATTGCTACTGCTAAAGCAAATGGCAATCCTGTTGTACCAGAGGTATGCATATTTTTCAATCATATGCTATTGAGGGGAAATAGGTCCAAGAAAGTCCAAAGTGTTCATTTTGATGCATTTGAATCCGAAAATTATCCTGCTTTGGCAGAGGCAGGAATTATCATCGATTATAATTACGCAGCCATCAAAACTTATGAAGAAGGGAAAAAGCTTAAATACTACAATAAGCTTGACAACAGGGTGATGATTTTAAAACTTTTTCCGGGTATCACTTCCAAGATTCTTGATTCCTGTTTTGATATTGAAGATATGCGGGGGGTTGTGCTTGAAACCTATGGTTCAGGAAATAGCCCAAGTGAATCCTGGTTTATAAATTCGTTAGAAAAAGCTGTTAAAAAGGGAATAATCATCCTGAATGTTTCCCAATGCAATGGAGGAAGGGTAATTCAGGGAAGATATCAGACAAGTAAAGATCTTAAAAAAATAGGTGTTCTGAGTGGAGGGGATATTACCACAGAAGCTGCGGTTACCAAAATGATGTTTTTGTTGGCCAACGAGACAGATGATACTGAAATCAGAAGGAAATTGGTGACCCCGATGATCGGTGAAATGTCGCTGACTGGTTAGTACTTAAATTTTATGATAGAAGCTTGCTTGGGCTTTTAATAATTCATTTCTTTGCACTCCCATTCAGCAAAACGACTAAACAGAGAGGTGTCCGAGTGGTTGAAGGAGCACGCCTGGAAAGTGTGTATACCCGTGAGGGTATCGAGGGTTCGAATCCCTTCCTCTCTGCGAAATGAAAACCTAACTTACTGGAAATATGTGAGTTAGGATTTTTTATTTTGATTAGGGTGCTGATTGGGGTGTAAATTCATGATTTTTTAATTTAACTGAGGGAATGAATACAATAACTCTAATATTTTTCTGTTAGGTATAGTTTTCCTAATTTTTGATTTATATTGGTGGTTTAAAACAATATTTACCTAAAAGAAATTATTTATGAAAACCTTCTTATTTTTAATTTTTATCCTATTTGTGTCTAATTATTCCCAAGCACAGACACATCTTTATGAACATCCCAAATTCGATGAGATAACCAAGAATCACGAATTGGTTGCAATTTTACCTTTCAAAACTTCAATTACTTTAAGGCCAAAAGATATGAAGGATATGTCAGCTGAACAATTAGACAGAATGGAGGTCTCAGAAGGTTTGAGTATTCAAAGTGCTATGCATTCGTGGTTTTTAAAAAGGGAAAAAAGAGGAACTTTGAAAACTAATTTCCAAGATCCAGCTGTCACCAATGCAAAACTCAAAAGACTTGGAGTCACATTTGAAAATATAGATGAATATACACCTGAAGAAATTGCTAAGTTTCTGGAAGTAGATGGAATTATAATGGGTACATTTGAAACAAATAAACCTATGTCAGAAGGTGCATCTGCTACTTTAGGACTGTTAGTAGGTTTTTATGGAAGCACTAATAAGGCAGTAATTAATATGTCTGTTTACAATGCCGAAGATGGCCTGTTACTTGCTAATTACAATAAGGGTTTAAACGGTTCTATTGGAACTTCAACAGAAGATTTGATTAATACTGTTATGAGGAAGGCTTCAAGAAGGTTGTCTTACTCAGATTAAAATAAAGCTCTTTGGAAATAGAAATTAAACTAGATTTTCTTTAGTGGTGACCTAGTTTATTTTCCTTCAAATCAATATTGTTGATACTCTAATCCTATGAAAGAGTAAGATTTTTCTAATGAAAAAGTTAACTACTACATTTCCCAAATTAGGAGGATCATTGAATAAAAGTATTTGATGGATAACTATTTTGGTTGATTTTTCACAAAATCCCAAAGAATTGCTAGAGCTTTCATCTTGCTATCCATATTGATTGAAATTGATTTCGTTTTTACTTCAAATTTGCTCTCCTCTTTTATCAGGATGTCAAGTGCTTTAACTTTTTCTAGTGAAACTTCATTAAGAGGCTTTAAAGTCCAATCATCATTAAATAACTCAGTTACGTCAGAAAAGGCAATTGCCACTATCTCTTTCAGTATTCGTTCTTGATTGACTTCAAGGTCTTCTAGTATTTTAGATGCCTTCCACTGAATGTATTTTTCAATGTTAACTTTTGTCAACATTTTTGAACCCTGTTGTCTTGCTGTTTTCTCACTATATCCTGCAAGTTTTGCGGCCTCTGTAGCATTAAAGCGTGCTTCTCCGAGATAAAAATTAGCAAATTGAAATTCCTTATCTGTAAACTCGAATTCTTCACCCTTTATGGAAATATATTTTTTCATAAACAAAATTATATTTCTTGAAAATACAAAATCATGAAGATCTTTAAGAAGGTATATCAAATAAAAAATTGCTATTAATAAAAAAAAATGAATTAAAAATAGGAAAAAGCTGAAATTGAAGGAGTAATTTGTTTTTTTTAAAATAGAACTTACGTAACAATTAAAGGGAGGGAAAAAAAAGAAAATATCAAATTTCAAACCGAGAACCATCACAAGAATTACGAAAAGGTGATGAGGGTTCTTTCAGAGTTCCAATAAACTCCTAAATTATGGTAGAGCAAATGCGAAAGGATTTGAAAAATTAAATATCATATCGGCAACATATTGCACTTTTTAATAAATTTACAGAAAGGGATTTGGATTTAATTGTATCCGGGTTAGAAAAACATTTGCAAGAAAGAGCGAAGTATTTATAAGATCCCAAACAACCTATTTTCTTGGGTTAGGGAAACATGTAATTTAAAGGTTAATAATTGATCGAGACTTCTCCTTAAGGATTTCAACAAAGAATAAAACGCATTTGAAAGGAAAGGAATACCAATGATTACAGAGATTAATTAATATTTGATAAATCCATTATAAAAATTCAGAATCAAAATTGAAATCATTGAACATTTTAATTTTAGAAATTAAATAAATAAAATTTGAGTTCTTATATGAAAATCTATTTTTTTCTAAAATTAACCGGTATTAAAAGGAATTGATTTAAATGAAACAATTTGTATTTATATCTATATTCTCATTCTTCTTAGATTTAATTTGTTTTGGACAAAACTTGAAATTATTGGACTTAACAATTCTATCCTCAAAAAAAAATTGGGAAGATGTTAATCAAAGTCTAATATCCAAAGGCTGGACTTATTATGACTCAGAGAAAGGAAGTTCCATTAAATACAATACAATAACCTGGACCTTTAATAAAGATCGTTATAGCGATAAATCCCAAGGATGGTTTTATTTGTTTACTTATGAAGGTTTACCGAATAAAATATCTTATTCTTTTTTCAACGATGATACCTACTTATCAATTCAAAACTCGATTTCCTCAGCTGGGTTTGAACTTGTAAAAAGTGATATTGAGAATAATGAAGTTATTTCGACATATCAAAATTCTATATATACTTTAAAAATTTCTACAAGTAGGCAAAAGGATGATGGTTGGAGTGATGTAAGTTTAACTGCTTACAACATTACATTAACAAATAAAGCAGGAATATATGATAATGAAAATGGAAAAAAAACAGATTATTATCCTAATGGACAAATTAAAGCCGAATATTCCCTACTTAATGGGGAGATAAATGGGGAGATCAAGTTTTATAAACCAAATGGAAAAATTGATAAAGTAAGTACTTTAATAAATGGAATTGAAAATGGACCTTTCAAAGAATTTGATGAAGAAGGAAATCTTGTTGCAGAATATTCTATGTCTAATGGGAAAATTGAAGGTAAGTTTATTGTTTATGAGCAAGGAAAAATTTCTCACTCTTTTAATTATGAAAATGATTTAAAAAACGGTCAATACATAGAATACTATTACAATAAAGATAATGGAAACCTTCGGGGAAGGTTAATAGGTGATTATAAAAACGATAAGAAAAATGGATCTTGGAGACTTTTGGTACTTGGAGATGACATGGAGAATTTGTTAAAATTCGAGAATTTCACTGATGGAGTTTTAAATGGTGCATTCCAAAAACCTGATCGTGATAGTTTAAAAATTGGGTCCTATAAGGACAATAAATTTCATGGGGAGTATAAAGTTTATTTAGACACTAAAGGATCATTATATGGTGGAGTCTTTGAAACAGATATTTCTAAACTCACACTTGTAAAGGAGGGGTATTTTAATCATGGTCTAAAGTCTGGTAATTGGAAATATTATGATTTGGCAGGTACATTAGTAAATGAAGGTAAATATGTTAATGGAGAAAGAAGTGGAGAATGGATAGAAAGGTATAGTTATAATCTTGAAAACGAACCAATTTACTATTTTCAAAAAGGACATTATTTAAGAGGTAAAAGAGAGGGTAAATGGATTCAATTCAAAACTGAAAGTAATTTAGAGGAAATTTTTAATTACAAAAATGGAGAGCTCGATGGAGAATATCTTACTCTAAATCACTTTAGCAATAATCAACATAAGGGGATATATTCTAATGGTAAATTAAAAGAACTAAGTATATATGATAGTTTAGGTATTACATTATATACTAAGTATGAAATTTATGAAGAAAAACTGGATAGTTTTCGATGCCGAAAAACTGATTTTACAAAAGATGGGAGTATTTCACAAGTTTATTCATTAAAAAAAGATAAAGAATTTGACCACTTTTGGTTTTATTTCAATTATTTATTAACGATGAGAAATAAAGATAATAATGAGAGAAATGGATTTAAAGATGGAGAATTTAAACTGATTAATAATTTCAATCAACCTGTTATAATTGGTAATTATTATAAAAAAGATAGAATTGGTTTATGGACATTTTTCTATTATGATCAAAATGTTAAAATTGAATCTTATTTTGAGAAAGACCTAAAGATTGAGGAAAAATATTTAAAACTTAACGGAGAATTGTTTTCCGGTGACTTTACTTTTATCAATAAGGAAGATGGAATTAATGAGATAAGAAAAATAAAAGCTGGTTTAAGAAATGGGAAAACAATTTTTATTGATGTAAAATCTAACCAAACAATCAAAAAAGAGACTTATAAAGAAGGAAAACTTTTATTAGAAATGAAGTAATTTTTTACATTTTATTTTCTTTATAATACAAGGTTTTTTTATTTGAGTCCAACCTTATAGCCCGTCTGCCTTGCAGCTCCTACAGCATATCCTGACTTTCTTTTGGCATCTATAGCGTTTCCTAATGCATGCAATTAACAAAAAGTCTTTAGCGCTCTTGTAGGCGTTATTTATTAATTTCTTTTAGGATCTCTTGCAACGTACCTTGCTCCTGTGGTGTAAGGTTGAGAAACTTTGTCAAGACTTGGCTAACCTGTTCCTTCTCAGTTGTCAGGTTTAGGTACTGAACCATCAATTCCAGGAATATCCTCTGCCTGTTCTTACTTAGGAAGTCCTCCTTCAATTTCTGCATTAGGATTGATTCTGTCGGGTCTGTGGCCTGCCCGTTCTGCTTTGCCAATAGTTCCATCAACAATTGGGTTCTCTTTACCTGCCGGGCTTTCTGAATTTCTGTTTTCTCTTCCATCTTGGATTTGTTAAATGTAGCATTAGCTTCCGCAACCTTGACACTCATCAGAAATGTTTATGGAAATCGTAGGAAGATTGACTTTTAGTTTTTCTATTTCATTCCAAAGTCTATCCAATTTCTCCTCCAATTGATCATGGTTTAATTGAGGTTTTGGCACCTCCTTTTTTAATTCCTCGTTCTTCATATTTTTACTGAATGGATTAACTGACAATATTCTTACTTCCTACAAACAAGTTAAAGAAAACTTACAAATTCACTAAGTAAAATTTTCAATACATTTTTTGAAATTGATTAATCTATCCAAATAAACATTATAATTGATTTTGTCACTATTCGCTTTTATGGTTGATAAATGGCTTTCAACAAAAAGGTGAGGGTTTTTGAATAGTAGTGCATTGATTAATCTTAATGGGATAGGTGGGTATAATAGTGGTAGAAAAATATTTTTCAAGTTCTGAAATTTCATGTTCCCATCTTTTAGGCTTTTCTTAGTTCCGTTTTAGGGCAATAACTAGCAGGTTCAGATTTTATTATATTTTCCGCCTGAACATTTGGTTGAACCAATGAAGGAAATTCTAGGGCTTCAGGTTTAGCTAGTGTAAAATCGTGGTATTTAAACCTTGTTAAATAGTCAGCAAGATCAAGCCCTTGGTTCCTTTCTTCTTCAGTGGCATTCCGTTCCAATAAATCAGAAACTATAAAATTGGCAACAGTTGAAAGTTCCTTGGCCTTACTACTCCATTTATTAAACCCGTTGAGGTCGGGAAATAGTGCGACAATTCGCCCCTTTAATACGCTGCACTTTTCAGCATTCAGGTTAGTAATGCTGCCAACTGCAACCCAAATAAACTGGGGCAAATACACACTGGCAATTATTGCGGTTTTTTCACTCTCAACTATAGCGACAGGTTTTGTTTTATCTATCAGTAAATGTTCTCCAAACAAACATTGTTTTAATTCAAATTCCGGCTGTTTAAGGGCTTTATGCGCCCAGCTGATATGACTGAATGGTTCTTTTACTCTTCTTCCTGTATTGGGATTGTAGAGCATAATTTTCCCAGTTCTCACTTGGCCCTTTATATCTATCTGCCAAAATACAGTTGCACCTTTCCAATGTTTTGAGGTGGCAATAAAGTATCGGATTACCAGTTGGCTGGCAACCTCAAACCCGAATAGGCTAAAAAGGAACTGTACAAAGTGGTTTGTTTCATGTGCTTTAAGACTGGCTTTAAATATCTCGATGGGAATAAATGAAACGGGCTTCGGAGGAGGTGTATCGGCTTTCGGCTTGTATTTTTTGGGCTGACTTGTCTCAATTGAAACACCTTTATCCTCAAAATATTGTTTCGGGGTGTAATGGTAACCGCATTTGCTTTCACGGTTGCATCTGCCAACGGTAGGGTGTATGGGTTCGCCTGTTTCTGTATCAATGTAAACCGAAAACGTTTTATCCCTTTGCAGGCAACTGGGGCATCGGTGACGAGTATTCATTCCCTTGTATGGTTCTAAAATGTATTTATGATCGCTCATTGTTTTGTTTAGTGCTTCGTACCGTTCGTACTTATCGTACAGGAGTACGAACGGTACGAGGTGTACGAATTGAACTTAATTACCTGCTTCATTTTCATTTGCTTTCTTAATCCATTTGCGTATTGCGCCTTCTGAAACGCCAAACCTTCGAGCTATTTCAATATTTGAAGCACCTTGTTTTTTTAATTCCATTGCTTCGATAATCTTTTTTCCTTTGTCCTGTTCTGTTATTTCCCGTAAGTGTTCTCGTTCTGTTCCGTAATCAAGAAACTCAAACTTTAAAAAATTGGTTGGCTTGGCTATTTGACAAATGCAAACATTTTCAGTATCAAACACCTTTTCGTTTTGTCTTGCTTTAATCTGTTTCAAGTAGCGTAAACTTTTATCTTTATGGCTTTCACCAATGGCAAAACAGCTATCCATAAAAATGGAAATCATTTTACTGCCTTGTATATCGTTTACGCTTATAGGTCGGGAATTATCCCTTTTAGGTGTGTGTGCTAAAACTAAAACAGAAAGCCCATATTTACTTTTTAATGCTTTCAAATGCTTCATTAAGGGCAATGCATCTTTAGCCCTTTCTGTTTCATTTTTGAGATATGTGATGTTATCAATGATTAAAACCTTTGCCCCAGTTTCGGTAATGCTTCGTTCTAATGAATGGTTGAGGAAATCCTCAAAGGTTTGGGTTTCGGGTATTACAGCATCGGGGTTAATCTCAACCCGTATTAGGTTGTTATCAAAATTGTAATGCTGTTCAAACTTTATTGAATACCGATTTTCAAATTGTTTGTCGCTTAACTCAAAATCAAAATACAAAATTGGTTGCTTTGGTGTTTCCAGTTTAAAGCCCTGTATCTGTTCTCCCCTGCTTATGCTGTTACCAATTTGCACGGCTAAAATAGACTTCCCTAGATTCGTGTCGGCAAACAAAATGCATAGTTCGCCCTCAAACCAAAATTCTCCAAAGAGCATTTTCGGAATAGGTCGGGTTTTCGCTTGCTCAATCCAACGGGTGGCTGTTTTCACGGTGAACAACCCTTTACTTTCTTTAGCTTCGTTACCTCGATTCAAAAGTTTTTCAGCTTCAGTATAGATATCCTCTAAACCTATACCTTTCTTATCATTTTCGGATTGGATTTCCACATCATCAATTACCATCTGCATCGCAATATCTTGATGATTTTTTTGGAAATTTTTACTCATTTTCTCTAAATCGCCACCTAATGGGAGTTTGGGTGTTTGTCTCAGTGCCATAATCTGACAGCCTCCAAACTTGTAATTAAGAAAATTTCAAAATTAAATAGGTATCCGGAAACCACTGTAAAACTGATACTTGCTATTGTTCTGATAAGTGTTCCTTTGAAGTTGATAAAATGTATTTTATCAATATCTTTGCAATGTTCTTTCCTCAAAGAGACATTTTCGGAGGTCTGGTTGAATGATTTCATTTAGACCTCCTTTTTTTGTTTTCCAATACCTCCAATACTTTGTCCAGGTCATATCGGACCACAGACCCAACTTGAATAAAAGGGATCCTCCCTTCTTTCCTCCACTTTGAAAGTGTTGGCCGGGTAACTCCCAGCTTTTCCATTAGTTGATCGGTGTCTAGAATTAATCCTTCTTTTGATTTCATTAACTCTGAATCTTTTTGATTCAAGATCTCCTTGAACCATCCTTGCATTTCAACTTTTAATCTGTGCAATGGGATGGTGAATAGAACTGTTGGATTGTCCATGATTTCTTTGTTTTTATTCAAAGATCTCCACCTTTCAAAGGTCGCTAACCGGTTGTATATAGGTTAGCAAGGTTATATAAAAGAGTTCGTTTTTATAAAATGCTGAAAATCAGATCAAAAAATTTCAAAAAAAAATTTACTTGCAAACCCTTAATCCCTACCATGTATCAAATAATAAAACTCATTTTTTGCTGTAGTAGCAATTTCTGGATCCAATTTTTTGAGTTTTGGAATTATTTCTGCTACATCTTTAGGATTGATAAAATCCTTGTATTTCACAGCATTATTAAGAATTCTAATTCCTTTTTGATAAACAGTATTAGGACTCATTTTTTCGATACCTAATTTTTTTAAATTCTCTTTAATTCCAACATGATTCCTAGAAGTGCATTTTTTAAAATTAGGGTGTTTTCCCATTAAAAAATATAACATATACCCTGCTTGTACGGGTGTTAAATCAGTCTTTTTCTGATTTCGGCTCATACTCGATTCATCATTAGTTAGCAACCCATGATTTTTTTTAACCTTGTCAATATAAGCTTTTCGCAATTCCAAAAAAGAATTTTCTGACCACAAGATTTTATTAGTAGTTTTTCTAAAATTTTCTAATGATTTTGAAGATACAATTGTCTGAAGGTTTCCTGATAATGTAATTATATCTTTTCCATGTTGATGCCTTTTTATTACAGCTTTCTGGAAAGTAGGATTTTTAATATAATTCAAAATAATTTCAAAACCTTTACTAGTCAACTGATTAGATTTTTCCAAATTAGGCTTGATCTTTGAACTAAGATTATCTATAAATAATTCAATTATCCCATCTACATATTTAAACCAAACTTCATTACTTTCATCTGTATCTTCAGCAACAAGCATTGCCATATCCAAAAAGGGTTTTGGTTTTCCATTTAAAAAATCAATAAAAGATGGGATTTTAAAATACTTTAACCAATAAATTTGCCTTTCAATAACAGGGTTTTCTGTTCGTTCCATTCTTTTTCCCCAAAGATTTCCTTTAAAATTAAAAACTTTTCACCATTCGTAAACTACTTATTTATGCAAGTATTTTGGAATTTTGACTTTTTTTCAATTTCAATTTCAATATTTATCCGGCTTTCAAGATATTTCCTTTGCCCCAAACCCGTTCCATTTCACTTATGCTGTGAGTCCGGCTTAAATTGACATACCGTTTGAAACTTGCATATGACTCATGACCAGACCATTTCATGACCGTTTCAACTGATGCCCCACGTTCAAGAGAAAGTGTGCAAAATGTCTTACGTCCGGTATGTGCTGAAACAAGTTTGTGTTTGGGAAAAACCTGTCTGATTGGTTCGGCACCCTTGTATCTCACAATTTCAATGGATTCATCAATATTTGCAACTTCACAAACCTCCTTGATGTATTTGGATAGCTTTGGGTTTGAAATCTTAGGCAAAGGTTCAGCCAATTCTTTATATTTTTCGAGTATGGAAAGTGAATCAGGATTTAACGGTATTTCCCATGGCTTACTTCCTTTCTTCATGGTCAATTGGATAGTACTGCCTTTAATATGCTCTCTTTTGAATTGATCATAATCCGAAAACCTCATACTTGTTGCGCAAAGAAAAATGAATATGTCTCGTGCTTTCTCATGTCGGCTTACTCCCTTCAAATTTGCTTCTTTCAATAACCTATATTCACTTTCTGATAAGGTGATCACTTCAAGTTTTTGCCGTTTGATAGTAAAATCCCTGTATGATTGATTCATTTCTATTCCATGCTTTCTGGCATATCCCAACAATGTTTTAAGTGTGCTTAGCTGTTTGGCTATGGTAATGTTGTTTATTGTATCACGTTCCTCAATCAAGTATGATTGAAATTCCTCAAAAAATGAAAGTCCTATCCTATCAAAGGTTACCTTTTTTCCTGTCCATTTTTCAAAACTCTTCAAATGACTTTGAAGCTGTGAATACACTCCAAGACTTCTTGTGGCCCTACTCGCTTTATTCCTCTCTATGTAGGTGTCTATGAAGTCTGGAACAGTCTGAGTTATTAAAGTGGCTTTTTCTGGACCCTTAATTCCGGTGGAGGTTTTGGAATTTCTGAATGAATCAAAAATGTCCTCCACACTATAATCCTTGTCTGCAAGTCTAAATCCATCCTCAATAAAGTTGAGCTTGGATTTGAATTTCTCTATAAGTGAATTAATCCTATCAATGTCGGATTCCATCAAGATAATTGATGCGCTTGATCCAGCTGTCTTTGAGTGCATCTTTTTATTAATGTAGGTTGCTCTTTGCTTGGATTTATCCCAATTGATTGGTGGGATACTGATTTCAGTAGCTAATCTCTTTCTGTTTTGCGAAACTGAAAGGATACATGAAATAGGAGCCATGCCCTCTCGGTTCAATTTTTCCTGCCGGATTTCGAACCGGATTGTAAGTTTTGCCATTTTTTCCCCATTTAAGACACACCTAAGATATAAAAAAAACAATTGGGGTGTTAATTGGGGTGTAATTATTTTTTATTTAGGTTGATTTGTCTTGTCTCTGTTTACTATAAACCTTGTTTAAATAGCTTTAGTAAGATGATTTAAAGTTATATTTCCTAATATAAGTAAAAAGGGTTCGAATCCCTTCCTCTCTGCGAGAAATTACCGGTACTATGGAGGTATCGGTTTTTTTATGAACAAACTTTCATTAAATTTTTTTGGAAGATAGGAGAATCCTGGTGTTTGAAATCTACTAAAGAGAGATTCGACAAAGCTTTTTTTATGCACTAGGTGCACGAAAAATCCACTTCTCCCTGTCCTTCAAAATATCTGCTGGAGGTTTTTTGGTGAATTGAATTCTGTTTTTCAACAATGATTCTTTTTGACTATCAGCGAATAAATTAGTTTTCTTCAAAAAAAATGAAGCGATTTAAAACAGAATTGATTATATTAGCTAATCAATTAGTTTATTGAGTTGTCCAAATTTTAGTGCCACTTATATTTATTTCAGGATTTTATTTGATTTAGTTGAATTATGGAATTGAATTTAATATCATTGCTTGCTTTCTCAATCAAATAAGGAAGTAAACTCAAATGTTGTCCATTTATTATAATTCTATATCCGCTTATATAATTAACCTAATTAATTCATAATCCTTCATTTAGCTTGCGAAGAAGTTATCAAAAACATCCAAATTCTAATTTTATAAAAAATTTATGAATGTTTCCTTTGCAATTTGAAATGAAAAAATGATAACTTTAAAATCTCATTATTAATTTAGAAACCGTTTAACCTTTATTTAAATTCTATTTAAAATCTACATTATGAAAAAGTTAATCGCTTTGTTCATGCTTTCCGGAATTTTGATGTTCCCGGCAACCACGAAGGCTCAAGATGCACAAGACACAACAGCAACAGAAGAAGTTGTTGAACAAGCAGCCCCTGCTGCGCCCGCTATCGTCGATGATGAAATCATTGAGGAGAATAAAGGGTTTCACCAAGTAATCAAAGAAAAGTTCATTGAAGGTGACCCGACTTTTATGTCTCCCGTATTGATCTGTTTGATTTTGGGTCTTGCAGTAGCTATTGAAAGAATCATTACCCTGAACCTTTCTACAACCAACACCAAGAAATTGTTGGCTAAAGTTGAAGAAGCGCTAGAACAAGGCGGTATTGAAGCTGCCAAGGATGTCACCAAAAACACTAAAGGTCCTGTTGCTTCAATCTTTACCCAAGGTTTGATGAGGTACACAGAAGGTATAGAAATGGTAGAGAAATCAATCATTGCCTATGGTTCAGTTGAAATGGGCCGATTGGAAAAAGGATTGGTTTGGATCTCTCTTTTCATCTCCCTTGCTCCGATGTTGGGTTTCATGGGTACTGTAATCGGTATGATCGGTGCATTTGATGCCATCGAAGCAGCCGGTGATATTTCTCCATCTCTCGTAGCGGGTGGTATCAAAATCGCCCTTTTGACTACAGTAGCGGGTTTGATTGTCGCTATTATCCTACAGTTATTCTACAACTATTGTGTGGCTAAGATTGATTCTTTGGTAAATGATATGGAAGACGCTTCCATTACCTTGGTAGATATCCTTGTTAGGCATAAGTTGACTAAGTAATTTCTAGTTTGATTATTTATCAACTAAAAATTATTCTTAACTTTATAAAAAACAATTATGGATTCTATAGATATATTTATATACGTTGCTGAAATACTGATTATCGTAGGAGCAATAGCAGCGATATTGATGCCATTGGTAAAATCCCTCGATAATCCTGGATCATTATTGAAAACAGGCGTGGGAGTTGCAATTTTGGCAGTTGTGTTTTTCATAGCTTATTCAATATCAGATGGAGACGTGCTTCCAAAATTTGCTGCGGAACCATTTAATCTGACTCCCGGCATGTCCAAATTTGTTGGGGGTTCGTTAATCACAGTTTATGGCCTTTTTATCGTAGCGGTAGTGGGCATCGTGTTAACAGAAATCAATAAAGCAATAAAATAATGGCAAAAAAGAAAGTAAGAGTGAGTCAGGAGGTAAATGCGGGTTCCATGGCGGATATCGCCTTCCTGTTGCTTATCTTTTTCCTCGTTACGACAACAATTGCTTCTGATAAGGGTGTATTGAATATCCTTCCACCAAAGCAAGATCCCAATCAGCCGCCACCGGAAGTTGAATTGAATGAAAGAAATATTTTCAATATTCTGGTAAATGCCAATGATCAGCTTTTGGTTGAAGGCGACTATATGGACAATACTGATAATCTTTCTGAAGAAATCAAAGATTTCATTTTGAATTTCGGTGCTCCTGATGAGGATGCTGTTGCATTATTCAATTCATTGCCTCAATCTTTAAAATCACGGGCCAACAGGAGTCCTGAGTCTTCTGATCATCCCATGTCAGGAGGAGCAGTGGTTTCCATCAAGACAAACAGAGGGACAAGTTATGAAAGGTATCTTGAAGTGTTGGATCAAGTGAAAAAAGCATATTTTGAAATATATGCTGAAAGGGTTGGTTTGACCGCTGATCAATACAGGGCTTTGACAGGGAAAAATGCCGCTGAAAAAGAATTGATTGACAGAGGTAAGGAAAATATACCTATGGCGATTTCAATTGCAGAACCAGATAAAATAGGAGGAAACTGATATGTCAAAGTTTAAGAAAAAGAATAAGGTTTCGGAAAATATTCCTACCTCAGCTCTACCGGATATTATCTTTATGCTTTTGTTTTTCTTCATGGTGACAACGGTATTAAGAGATCAGGAACTTCTTGTTGAACAAAAACTTCCGCAAGCGACACAACTTCAAAAATTGGAGAAAAAATCTTTGATTTCTTATTTATTTGTTGGAAAGCCAAAGAATACTGCTCTATATGGAACAGAACCTAGGATACAGGCAAATGATGTTCTGATCAATACCAAAGATATTCTTCTTTGGGTGAACCAGGAAAAAGATAAACTTTCAGAAGCAGAAAGAGATCAGATTACAATTTCTATGAAAGCGGACCGTGAAGTGAAGATGGGACCTATTTCTGATATACAATTTGAATTGAGAGAGGCTGATGCCAGGAAATTGATGTATGCATCAACTGGTAAAGTACAGAATAATTAAAACTATTCTAACGCATAAAAAAAGCTGTCCCAATTGGGATGGCTTTTTTTTTGGGTAATTCTTTTTGAAAAGGAGATTTGTTTTAACTTAGACCCATGTCTATTTGCCAATAAGCCTTCTTTAAAATTCCTTATGGTTTAATTGGTAGAAATGATTTCATTAATTTGTAGATTGAAAATAATCCAAGGTAAATAATGCTGAGTATAATTCCAGGAAAAAGTGTCTCTCAACTTGACAAAGCTTTCATTTCCTATGAAGGAATTACCTCGTTGGATTTAATGGAAAGAGCAGCTGTATCTTTTTGTAACTGGTTTTTTGTTCATTTTCCAAAAAATGAAAATGCCATATTTATTTTTTGCGGTCCAGGTAACAACGGAGGAGACGGACTTGCTATTGCCAGAATATTTTCAAAAACAACAGACAAAGTACATGTTGTGTATTTTGAAGATTCGGAAAATTGCAGTAATGACTATCAATCTAATTTTGCTAAACTGCCAAAAAACATAAGTAAGATTCATATTAAGGATTTTTCCTTCAATATTTCTAAGGATGATTTTGTAATTGACGGAATTTTTGGAGTTGGGATAAACAGACCTTTGGAAGGAATCTTCAAAGAATCAATCGAAAAACTCAATAGGGTGGAAGGAATGAAAATCTCCATTGATATTCCTTCCGGGATTCCATCAGATGCTGTTCTGGATGGAACATGTTTCAAGGCAGCATATACAGTTACTTTCCAATTCCCTAAACTTTCCCTGTTATTTCCTGAACATGCTTCTTTTGTCGGTGATATACACATTGCAGATATCGGAATTCATGATGATTTTTTAAAGTCTTTTTCCAATCAGAAATTCTTAATCAGGAAATCAGATATACCCGGCCTGCATAAAAAATTCCATAATTTCAGTCATAAAGGTGATTATGGGAGAGTAATAATTATTGGAGGGAGTGTTGGAAAAGTCGGGGCAGTATTGATGGCTTCAAAATCAGCGTTGCGCACAGGAAGCGGTCTTGTTCATGCCCACATACCAAAAGGAGAACGATTGGTGTTACAAATAGCAGTTCCCGAAGTAATGGTTTTTGATTCCCAAGAAGTACAGGACTATAAACAATTTGATGCAATGGGTATAGGCCCAGGTTGGGGAATGAACGTCGATATTTCTTTTTACAGGGAATTGTTAAGCAATTACAATAAACCCGTTGTCATTGATGCAGATGGTATAAATTTAATCTCCAAAAATCCGGATCTTTTAAAATTGATTCCAAAAGAAAGCATCCTTACTCCGCACATCAAAGAGTTTGAAAGATTGGTCGGTATTTGTGAAAACCAGGAGGAACGATTAAGGAAAGCTAAAGATTTGGCCAAAAAACACCATATTTTCATTGTATTGAAGGGAGCATTTACCTGTATTTCTTGCCCTGATGGAAATCAATATTTTAATTCTACAGGGAATAAGTACATGGCTACTGCTGGTTCGGGTGATGTTTTAACCGGTATGATTACTTCTTTTTTGGGACAAGGTTACAAGCCATTTAATGCGGCTGTTTGTGGTGTATTCCATCATGGATTGGCAGGTGAGTTAGCCTCAGTGGTTAAGAGGAGAGGATTGATAGCAAGTGATATCATCGATTACATTCCTGCTACATATACCCAATTGGATATAGATTGATAAAGAATCGGGGAATATTAGAACTAAAATAAATCTCATCAAGTTAATCAAGCAGGATTTTATCGCTGATGTATAAAGAAAAGTTTTTATTATGGACGCTGGCGGCCATAAATTTCACCCACATTGTTGACTTTATGATCTTGATGCCTCTAGGCCCGCAGCTGATGAGGATATTTGAAATTTCGCCAAGAGAGTTTGGTCTATTGGTTTCATCCTACACATTTAGTGCGGGTGTGAGCAGTTTTTTTGGAGCCTTTATTCTGGATAAATATGACCGTAGGACCATTTTGCTTTGGGTATTCACAGGATTCTTATTTGGTGCATTGGCCTGTGCTTTCTCCCCAAATTATTCCATTTTATTGATATCAAGAATAATTTCAGGTGTTTTTGGCGGTCTTACATCAGCTTTGGTTTTATCCATTATAGGTGATGTTATTCCTGATGTCCGAAGAGGTAGGGCTATGGGACTAGTAATGGCTGCATTTTCTGTGGCTTCTGTAATAGGAGTTCCTTTTGGGTTATTTATTGCCAGTATTTCTAATTGGCATGCTCCATTTTTCTTTTTGGCAGGCCTGTCTTTGTTGATTCTTTGGATGATTTATAGATTTATACCATCCATTACTGCCCATCTGGAAAAGCAACAATTTAAACCGAGTCCTATTCAGGTGATTCAGAGAGTTACCGGAAATGGAAATCAAATGCGTGCTATTTCCCTGACCATCATGATGATGTTGGGGCAGTTTGCTATTATCCCTTTTTTGAGTCCTTATATGGTGGCTAATGTTGGCTTTAGTGAGATTGAGCTTACTTATATTTATATGGCTGGCGGATTTTTTACGATTTTTACCTCTCCTTGGGTAGGAAGAATGACAGATAAATACGGGAAAATAAAAGTTTTTACCATTTTTATGACTTTGAACGTTATCCCAATTGGGGTAATTACTCATTTGGGCCAAACTCCCATACCCTATGTCCTGTTGATTTCGACTATGTTTTTTGTCACCTCCAATGGAAGGATGGTTCCGGCTGCAGCATTGATAACAGGTACAGCAAAATCTGAGAATAGAGGCAGTTTTCTTAGTTTTAATTCCGCGGTACAGCAGCTTTCAGCAGGATTGGCTTCTTTCCTGGCAGGGCTGATTTTAGCCGAGGGGGCCAATGGAGAGCTGTTGAATTATGATATTGTTGGGTATTTTGCCATCTTCTTGAGTTTACTGTGTATTCCATTGGCCAGAAGGATCAAAGTGATAGATACAGATGAAGCTGCTGTAAAATTAGATTCAGAAACTGAATTAATTAATGAATAAAGCTAAACGAAAAAACCACCTAAGTTGGTGGTTTTTTCGAGATACTTTTTAAAACTCTGCGTGTCCCGGAGTTCTCGGAAATGCTATCACATCTCTGATATTTCCCATCCCGGTAACAAACAATACAAGTCTTTCAAAACCCAAACCGAATCCGGCATGAGGGGTTGAACCAAATCTTCTTGTATCCAGATACCACCACATTTCCTCAGTTGGGATATTCATTTCTTCCATTCTTTTGGAAAGCAGATCAAGTCTTTCTTCTCTCTGTGAACCACCAACAATTTCTCCTATCCCGGGAAATAATATATCCATGGCCGCAACTGTTTTGCCATCATCGTTTTGTCTCATGTAGAAGGCTTTGATCTCTTTTGGATAGTCGGTCAGAATTACAGGCTTTTTGAAATGTTTTTCTACCAAGTACCGCTCATGTTCGGATTGTAAATCCACGCCCCAATCCTCAATAAGGTATTGAAACTTTTGCTTCTTGTTATAATTGGAATTTTTCAAAACATCAATGGCTTCAGTATAAGTCAATCTTTGAAACTTATTTTCTACCACAAATTGTAACCTCTCCAACAATCCCATTTCGCTTCTTTGGTCTGCTTTTTTGGTGCTATCTTCCTCAGCAGCTCTATTATCCAGAAATGCAATATCATCCTTACAGTTTTCAAGCGCATAGGAAATTACATACTTAAGGAAATCCTCAGCAAGATCCTGATTGTCTTCGGCATCATAAAAAGCCATTTCAGGTTCTATCATCCAGAATTCTGCCAAGTGTCGCGCAGTATTTGAATTTTCTGCACGAAAGGTCGGACCAAAAGTGTAGATATCTCCAAGTCCCATAGCTGCCAACTCGCCCTCCAATTGACCTGAAACTGTTAGGTTTGTTTCTTTTTCAAAGAAATCAGATTTAAAATCAATCTTTCCATCTTCAGAAATAGGTGGGTTTTTGAGGTCCAAAGTAGTCACTTTGAAGGTTTCACCGGCACCTTCTGCATCTGAAGCAGTGATGATGGGAGTATGTATGTAGAAAAATCCTTTGTCATTAAAATATTTATGCACAGCGAATGCCAAGGCATGCCTGACTCTAAAAACCGCGCCGAAAGTGTTTGTCCGCACCCTAAGATGAGCGATTTCTCTTAAAAATTCCAAAGAATGTTTTTTTGGTTGGAGCGGGTATTTTTCAGGATCGGCCTCTCCAAGAATGTCTATCTTGGCAGCAACCAGTTCATTCTGTTGACCGGCACCCTGTGAAGGAACTATCTTGCCAAATACCTTAAGGCAAGCACCTGTGGTGGTTTTTTTTAGTATTTCTTCACTGAGAATATTTGGGTCTGCTACAATTTGATAATTTTTTATAGATGATCCGTCATTGAGTGCTATGAACGAAACGTTTTTATTGCTTCTTTTTGTCCTTACCCATCCCATGATTACCACATCACGATCGATGTAGTCATTTTCAAGCAACTCTTTAATTTTCACTCTTTTATTGAAGGCCATATTTTTGTTTATAAAATGTAAGTTTAAGACCCTTTTAAAATAGACGTCTTAAAGGGAATGCAAAAAAACGATATAATAAGCTTTTTATCAAAAATTTGTTCTAATTTCCTAAATTTGAAAGCTAGGAATAAGGATCAAGTCAAAATTGATGCCTGATTTTTATAAACCTTTTCTAATTTAACAAGTATGCAGAAACTTCATTTAAGTCAGTCTCTATCTCAAAAACTTTCCCCACAGCAAATCCAGTTCATAAAGCTATTGCAGGTGCCTACCGCTGAATTGGACACTAGGGTAGAAGAAGAGTTGGAAATCAACCCAGCTCTTGAAGAAGGGAAGGATGAAGATAAAAAAGATTCTGAGGAAGAATTTGAGGACAATTATGAAGAAGAGTCAAATTTTGAGGAAAAAGAAGTCAACATTGAGGATTATCTCAATGATGATTATAGTGGGTATAAAATGCAGGGTGACGGAAATTATACGTCTGAGGAGGATCAAAGAGAAATTCCGGTTTCGGGAGGAATTTCGCTTCATGAGCAGTTAATAGCCCAAATGGGATTTTTAAAGTTAGACGAAAGGCAAAAAATAATCGCCAGGCAACTGATAGGCAGTATCGAAAATGACGGATATATCAGGAGGGATCTTGAAGCAATTATCAATGATTTGGTTTTTAGCCAGAATATCGAAACGGATGTTGATGAAATTGAAGAAATTCTCAGAAAAATTCAGACTTTCGACCCTGCAGGAATAGCAGCCAGAAATCTCCAGGAATGTTTAATCCTCCAACTGGAAAGAAAAGAACATCCGGATGATACTACCGTTCAGAATGCAATCAAAATACTCAGTGAATGTTTTGACGAATTTACCAAAAAACACTATTCAAAAATCCAAAAGAAACTTGATTTGGGAGAGGAAGAATTAAAGGAATCTGTTAATATGATTACGCGCCTCAACCCCAAACCCGGTGGCACATCGGATGGATTGGTAAAAACCCAATATATTATTCCGGATTTCATTCTGACCAATACTGATGGGAAATTAGAGATTTCTTTAAACTCCAGGAATGCACCTGAATTGAGAATAAGCCGGTCATATTCGGAAATGTTTGATGCCTTTGAGAAGAGTGATAAAAAGGATAAAAAATTGAAAGATACGGTCACTTTTGTCAAGCAAAAGCTTGACTCTGCCAAATGGTTTATAGATGCGATCAAACAGAGACAGCATACTTTGCTCAAGACCATGCAGGCCATCCTGGACTTTCAGGGGGATTTTTTTTATGAGGGCGATGAGACCAAACTGAAACCGATGATCCTTAAAGACATTGCTGAAAGAATTGAAATGGATATTTCGACTGTTTCAAGAGTTGCAAACAGTAAATCAATTCAGACTGAATTTGGTATTTATCCCTTGAAGTATTTCTTTTCCGAAGGTATTGCCACTGACTCAGGTGAGGATGTAAGCAACAAAGAAGTGAAAAGTGTTCTCCAGTCCTTGGTGGATAATGAAAGTAAAAAGAGGCCTTTATCAGATGACAAATTAGTGAAAATGCTCAATGATAAAGGCTATAATATAGCAAGGAGAACCGTCGCGAAATACAGAGAACAATTGCAAATCCCTGTTGCAAGATTGAGAAAGGAACTTTAAGTGATTAGAAGAACTGCTTTAATACTTTCTTATTTATTTCAGCCCCTTGTAGTACCAAGTCTGATTTTTCTTTTCCTGTTGTTTCCTGTACCCCAAGTTACAGGTCTCAGTTTGGTTGAAAAAAGTTTTGTTTTATTGATGATTTTTTTGACCACTTTTATTATTCCAATATTTAGTCTTATTGCCATGAGACTTACAAATAAAATTTCATCTTTTCACATGGAAAGTAAGGAGGATAGGCTTTTTCCATTTACTATGGTCACAGGATTTTATATTTTTTCCACTTATTTATTTCACACAAAATTTAAGTTGGAACCGATTTTTGTTCAAACCTTGGCTACTATCTCCATTTGCCTGGTCATAATGACCGGGGTTACTTTTTTTTGGAAAATCAGTGCCCACATGACAGGGATATCGGGTTTTTTGGCAATCATATCAGTGACTATTTTGAAGTTTTCTGATTATGGCCTATTGTATTATTTTTTAGGGATTATTTTACTGACAGGAGTTATAGCCTCTTCCAGGTTATATTTAAATGCTCATACACCATTAGAGGTACTAGGAGGGTTCTTATTGGGATTTACAGTATGCTTCGGAGCTTTTTGGTTTATTCTATAAATATCCCTTTATAAAGATTTTG